>JAURHL010000001.1:0-35977 GCA_030833305.1 Acidimicrobiales bacterium
ATCGGTGAACCCCGACGTGGCGCGCACACGCATCGAAGCGGTGGCGGCCGCGGTGTTCGCCGAGCCCGGCGAGCGAGCGACCATCAGCGGTGCACGACTGGACGTCGTGGCACTGAAGAGACGCCGATCCGACCTACGTGAGTTGCTGGGCATGATGGCGGCGCCTTGGGTGCTTCACTTCACCGGCTTGGCGTTCCGATGGAGCGGAAACCCCGAATCCGGCCGGGATCTCTTGCACCGAATCGCCGACCACGACGCGGCCGCGGTGCGGGTGCGCGACGGACTGGTGCCGGCGATCGAGGACGCGTTCCGCGACATGCCGTCCGGACACGACGAGCGCATGTCGCGCATCGACGAGATCGCCTTCGCGGTCGCCGCCAGCACCGAGATTCTGCGTCGCGTCGACGTGGAGGGGGCCCACCGCGCGGCATCCACTCGCTCGGCTCTCCTGTCGATTCCGGGACATCTCCCCCTCGGGCTGTCGTGGCCCGCCAGCCTCGCAATCGGCGCCGCCACGTCCGTCGTAGCCGGTCGAATGGACTCTCGACACGACGTCGAGGAACGATCGACTCGCACCGAACACGACGACCGTGAGCGACTCGCGCGCGTCGCGGCGAACAGTGCCCGGCGAGCCGCCATCGAAGACGGTTTGATGAACGCCGATGCCACTCACGTGCCCGCCGACGTTCGCGTGCAGATTCAACACGCCGCGGACGCCATCTCGAACGCCGCCGACCGCGGCGACGCTTTCGGCGCCCGCTAAGGCGCGATCGAAACGTCGGCCGTGAAACGTTTGCTGGACGACGGGTCCGGATTCACGAGGATCTCCACGTTCCACATACCGGCGTACAGGATCGACACCGAGCCCACGAAGTGATTCGGCCCGAGCATCTCCACCGGAACGGAGACCGTCGGAATCTCCGAATCCGGCAAGGTCATGCGCATCTCCACCGTCTCCACCGGCTGCAAAGACCCCGACGGTGTCGAGATGGTCAGATGAAGCTCATTGAAACCGACGCGGCCGGGAGTGACGGCGAGATCGGCGATCATGTCGCCGTCGACGAGGGTCAGTTCGATGACGGTCGACTCTGAGAGGACTTCGGGCGACTTGGCGACCATTCCGGCGGTGGTGGCGAACACGAGCACTCCCACGGCCAATTCGACCGCCACGATCCGACGTAGACCCTCGTCATCCGATCGCCGGACCAACCACCGACCGAACGAACCGAGCGTGACGGCGCCAACGACGAGGCTGCCCTTGATGAGAAGGCCCTTGCCCCAATCGGTTTCCGTGATGTTGGACAACTCGGGAACCAAGTGCCACATCTGCCAGACGCCGGTGACCACTGCGATCGGGATGGCCCACGCCGAAACGCGTGAGAATCGTGCGACCACCGTGGCCGCGTGAGGGGAATTCAGCACCGAACCGAACACGACGATCGACAGCCCACCCAACCACAACACGACCGCAGACATGTGCACGACATCGACGCCCACGGCGATTCCGGCGAGGCGTGATGCGCTCGGATGTCCGGAGGCCGAGAAAGTGGCGATCACCCCGACGCCGGCCAAGCCAACCGACGAACGCCACCACGATGTCGAAGCACGATGGAAGGATCCACGTAACGCGACCACCAGAGACGCCAGGACCACGAGTAGCGCCACCCTCAGCAGGATCGCGGAGCCAAGTCTGGTGTCGGCCACGTCGGACCAAAGAGACGTCTTCCATGAGTCGGACCACTTTCCGGCCACGGAGTAGGGACCCTGGAGAACGAAAACCGCGGCCGTCCCCACGAGAGCGGCCACCCAAGCGAGCTGGATGCATCGCACGGCTCGTCGCGCGGCGATCCCCCCGCCAGCCATCAATGCGAGCCCGCCCAGGAAGACCGCGACCCCCGCGTAGGCCAACCAACGAGCGATCCCCATGGCCCACGACAAACCACTCGGACCCGCGGATCCATCGAGCACTCCGTTGAGTAGATCGGTGGGGTTCACGTCGGAGCCGGAAGTTCCGACTTGGAAGGTATAGGCACCTTCCACCACGTGTCCGTCACCGGACAACGCCCGATACACCACGGCATACACACCATCGGGGAGGTCCGGCACACCCTCGGCGGACATCACGCTGTCGTCGTCATCGGAGACGAGAGCCTCACCGAGGATGAGTCGGTTGCCCGCCTGGTCGTAGATCTCGATCGATCGTGGAATCGACACGATGGGCTCGTTGAAATCGAGAACGATTTCCGACGGGCCACTCTCGAGCACGGCCGACGGCGAGGGCGAGGAGGACTCCAGTTGCGCGTGCGCCGAAACCGCCGTCGGCGTGGACACCACTATGCCGACGACCAACAGCGATGCGACGAGCATCCGCCGACCCCGGGCCATGAGATGGAGTGCACTCATCGGACAATCATCCCACCATTCCCGCCGACGGCACGCCATCCACCTCGACTCGACCGAGCAACCAGCCGAGCCGACGGGCCGGTTCCAGTCGCAGGACCTGCACGGGCAAGTCGGTCAGCCCCATCGAACCACGGGCCTTCCATTGCATACTCATGATTGCGAGATCGTGTCTGACGTAATCGACGGACCAGGAATCAGTGCCGTCCAATCCGAATTCAGCCAATCCGAGATCTCCGGCGTGAACCTCGATCTCCCGCCACCGACGCAACGGGAGGTCCGAGATGGGTACCTCGGATCCGGTCACCAAACGACCGCGACCGAACCAGGCTTCCCGAGCCGCAGCCCAGGTGCCTTCCAACTCGTAGATCGAACGACGCAAATCGCTCAGAATGTCACGGGCGGGTCGCCCGGCCCCAACCTCGATGTCGGCGTTTCGTCGCGCGACTCCCCCGGGGTACTGATCGATCACGTCTCCCCGTTCGGCGGCACGTGTCATCGCGGTCATGCTGTCAGCGTTACGCGCGAGGTGCGCGAGCACGTGGCCCACCGTCCAATCGGGCAATCGAGATGGACGACGCACCATCTCGTCGGTCAGACCACCGCCCTCGATCGGATCGAGCGCCGACAAGAGTCGCTGATGTGCCGCCGCGAGACCCTCGACCTGTCGGTTCAAAGCCGTGGCATCCATGCCCCGACGGTAGTCGCCCCGGACGTCAGGCCAGGGGTGCCGTGCGGCGAGGGATCACGACGACGGTGCCGTCGGGTTCGTGGTGCACCGAAACCGCGACCCCGTAGAACTCCGACAACGTCTCGGCCCGCAACACCTCGTCAGCGGCGCCGGACGCCACACAATGACCGTGGTGCAACAACGCGAGTCGGTCGCTGTACAAGCCGGCGAGGGTGAGGTCGTGCATGGCCGAGACGACGGTGAATCCGTGCTCGCGACGCAGTGTGTCGACCAACTCGAGTGCCTGTTGCTGATGACCGATGTCGAGGGCACTGGTGGGCTCGTCGAGCAACATGATCGGCGCCTCCTGGGCCAAGGCTCGGGCAATCACGATTCGCTGACGTTCACCACCCGACAGCGATCCCAAACGGCGGTCGGCGAAGTCTTCCAAGCACAACCGGTCGAGAACCTGATGCACCATCGTTCGGTCGTGCTTGGTCTCTTGGCCGAAGTATCCGACGAACGGATTTCGACCGAGAAGTACGTACTCGAACGTCGTCATGTCGTCGGGCAACGCCGGGCTCTGGGGAACGTGCGCGATCAGGGCGGCTCGACGACGGGTCGAACGGAGGTTCAAGGGAGTTCCGTCCACGAGGATGCGACCCTCGTGCTTCACGAGACCGGCGGCCGCGCGCAACAGCGACGACTTGCCGGCTCCGTTGGGCCCGATGAGGCACAGCCATTCGCCCGGTCGGACCGTGTCGGAAAACGACGAGACGGCAACGGCTTCGCCGTAACTCACCGAAACGTTCTCGAAGTTCAGAGATGTCATCGGGCCTCACTTTGCCGTGAACGAAGTACGAGGATGAAAAAGGGCGCGCCCAGGAATGCGGTGACAACGCCGATCGGCGTCTCGGCTGGGTCGGAGAGCACCCGACCCGGTACGTCGGCAACGATCAAAAATGCGGCGCCAGCGAGAATCGACAAAGGCAGCAGACGACGGTAGCTGGCACCGGTGAGCAGTCGCACCAGGTGCGGAACGACGATTCCGACGAATCCAATGAGACCACTGACGCTGACGACCGCCGAGGTTCCGAGAGTTGCAGCGATCACCACCGTGAGGCGGATGCGATCGACGCGCGCACCCAGAGACTGAGCCTCGTCTTCGCCGACCCGTAGAACATCGAGCAGACGACGATGCGCCCGCAACACGGCGCCGCTCACCACGACATAAGGAAGCACGAGACGCACGTCGCCCCATGTCGCCGACGAGAGACGACCGAGGATCCAGCTGTACACCTGCCTCACCACGTCGGTGTTCTTTTGCAACATGAACGTCTGCACCGCGGTGGTGAGAGAGGTGACCGCCACACCGGCCAGCACCAACGTGGTGGGATTTCGCGACGCACCGAAACCGGCCCCGACCGTGTAGGTGAGTAGCACTGCCAACAGGCCACCGATGAAAGCCGCCAACGGCAACGGGTCCACGGGCCACGATTGACTTGTGGATCGTCCCACGACGAATATCAGCGTCGCACCGAGTCCGGCACCGGCGGCCACGCCGAGCAGGTACGGATCGACGAGCGGATTGCGAAAGACCCCTTGGAACGACGCACCGGCGAGCGAGAGCATCGCACCGACGATGCCGGCCAGCACCACGCGAGGCATGCGAATCTGCCACAGCACGGTGCTCTGAAGCTCCGTCGCCCCTGAGTCGATGCGAACGAACGGAAGGTGATCGAGCAGTTCGGCCGGCACCCGCCACCAGGCGGGGCCGGCCGGACCGATCATGGCCCCGAACAGGAACGCGACCGCCAGGGCGACACATGCCGCCGGCACCCACCACGACTTGGTGGTCTCGCGCTCCCGCTGATGAATCACTCGGAGCCAGCGACCTTCAACGCATCGGCGATCGCCGCGACGAAGTCCACCAATCGGGGTCCCCAACGCGACGCGATGTCATCGTCCAATCCGAACACGTGACCGTTGATGACCGCACTGAGCACGTCCCAGCCCGGACGAGCGGCCACCGTCTCCGCGCTGGCACCGCAGCACTTCGTGTCCGCGAGGAAGATGAGCGTGGGGTCCTGGCTGACGATGAACTCGGCCGACAATTGCGGATAATCCGTGTCACCCTCGGTCGCGTCGGCGATGTTGCGCAAGCCGAACATGTCGAAGATGGAGCCGACGAAGGTGTTGCTGGTGACCGAGTACAGCGTGTCGTCCAACTCGAGGAAGTACGAGGTGCCCTCGGGAAGCTGTGCCGCCCCAGCAATGATCTCCTCGATGTCGGCCTTCATCGAATCGGCGAGTTCGGATGCCGCTTCGGACCGTCCGACGGCGGTCCCGAGATCGACGATCTGCGCGTACGCCTCGTCCAGCGAGACAGGAGCCGAGCTGACCCACGACTCCACGCCGATGGCCGCCAATTGGTCGGCGAGTCCGGTGAAGTCGTCACCGATGACGACGAGGTCCGGGTCGAACTCGGCGATGGCCTCCACGTTCGGCTCGTAGGACGACAGATCGGTGATGGCCGCGTCCGCCGGGAAGTTCGACATCGAATCCACCGCGACCACTTGATCACCGGCACCGATGGCGTACAGGATCTCGGTGTGCGTCGGGGACAACGACACGATGCGCTGTGCCTCCTGCTCGATCGCCGACGTGTCTACGCTGACCGAATCCGACGAGTCGTCGTCACCCCCGCACGCGGCCAGCAGGACCGCTCCGGTCAGGACGAGTCCGATCACGGATCGACGGCGAGTACGTCCGAAAGGACGCATTGACAGTGCTTGCTTCATTGAAGCTTCCTCCATTGCTTTGAGGAAGCAAGAGGAGTGTGAGGAACGGGATCTCCGCACCTGCACGATCCGCCCTTGCCTCGAGGGTTGGTTTCGCGCGCGAATCAGGCGACCGGACTCGCTGGCACGACATTTCTGTCGACTCAGACCACCGTTGCGGGACAGTGCCGGGATCTCACCGGACTTCGCTGGATTTCACGCACCGACTATCGCCGGCTCGAGCACCGTAGCACAGGGTGCCGTGTTTTGCGTCACATCGAAGAGAGTTCGTCGCTTCGGCTCAGGAATTCGCCGCGACGAGGGCCGCGATGCGGTTGATGCCCTCCTCGAGGTCGGTGTCGCCCAATGCGAACGAGAATCGCGCGTAGCCGGCCGAGCCGAAGGCCTCACCGGGGACGAAAGCCACCTTGGCTTCGGACAGCACGATGTCGGCCAACTCCATCGACGTGTTCGCCGGTCGACCGTTGTACGAGCGCCCGAGCAAACCGGTGACGTTGGGATAGCAATAGAACGCTCCCTGCGGTTCGAGACACGTGACACCGGGGATGGCGCTCAGCATTCTGTGCATCGTGCGACCACGACGCTCGAAGGCCTCGCGCATCATGGCGACGGCACTGAGATCGCCGGCCACCGCGGCGAGAGCGGCGGCCTGCGCGACGTTGCCGACGTTCGACGTGGCGTGGCTCTGGAAGTTGATGGAGGCCTTCATCACATCGGTGGGTCCGATCATCCAACCCACGCGCCAACCGGTCATGGCGTAGGTCTTGGCGACACCGTTCACGATGATGCACTGATCGGCGACGTCGGGAACCAAAGTGGGCATGCTCGCGAACGTGTGCGGACCGTAGGTGAGGTGCTCGTAGATCTCGTCGGTCACCACCCAAACGCCTCGCGAGACCGCCCACTCTCCGATGGCCTTCACTTCCTCGGGTGGGTACACCGAGCCCGATGGATTATCGGGCGAGACGAACAACAGCACCTTCGTGCGCGGCGTGAGGGCCTTCTCGAGTTGTTCGATGGTGACGCGGAATCCGGTCTCCTCGTTGGTGTCGACGATGACAGGCACTCCCCCGGCCAGCACGATGGCCTCCGGGTAGGTGGTCCAGTACGGAGCCGGCACGATGACCTCGTCGCCCGGATCACACAAAGCGGCGAACGCGGTGAACACGGCGTGCTTTCCGCCGTTGGTGACGAGCACCTGATTGGCGGTGGTCTGGAAACCACTGTCGCGCAACGTCTTGGCGGCGATCGCCTCGCGCAACTCGGGCAGACCGGCCGCGGGTGTGTAGCGATGCATCTTGGGATCGCGACACGCCTTCACCGCCGCCTCGACGATGTGCTCGGGGGTGGGGAAATCCGGTTCCCCGGCACCGAATCCGATGACGTTCTCACCGGCGGCCTTGAGGGCCTTGGCCTTGGCGTCGACGGCCAGGGTGGCCGATTCCGCGATGGCGGCCAGACGAGAAGATGTGCGATTCCGTTGGGGAGACGAACTCATGGGTGCCATGCTTACACAGTGAGCACGACAGACCCCCGATCGATTCGTATTTCTCCCGACCTTTTGCCCGCCGACGGACGGTTCGGGTGCGGTCCGTCGAAGGTGCGACCCGAGCAAATGAAGGCGCTCTCCGACGCCGGAGCGACGTTGATGGGGACGTCCCATCGGCAGGCTCCGGTGAAGAACCTCGTCGGTTCGTTGCGCTCCGGCCTGAACGCTCTGTTCTCGCTTCCCGACGGCTGGGAGGTCGTGCTCGGCAACGGAGGCTCGACGGTCTTCTGGGACGTGGCCACGTTCGGATTGATCGAGAGCCGAAGCCAACACTTGGTCTTCGGCGAGTTCTCATCCAAGTTCGCCGAGGCGGCGGTGGCGGCTCCTCATCTCGGTCAGCCGACCGTGATCAAGTGTGATCCCGGCGCGCATCCGTCGGCGGTCGCCGAGGCCGGGATCGACAGCTACGCGTTCACCCACAACGAGACGTCGACTGGCGTGATGATGCCACTGGTTCGCCCCGCCGGCGCCGACGCTGATGCGCTGGTGATCGTGGACGCCACCTCGGCGTCGGGCGGACTGTTGTGGAATCCCGCGGAAGTCGACGTGTACTACTTCGCGCCCCAAAAGTGCTTCGCCTCCGACGGTGGTCTGTGGGTGGCGGCCTGCTCGCCACGAGCCATCGAGCGAATCAATCGAATCGCCGCGTCGAAGCGATGGACGCCGGCGTCGCTCGACCTGAAGATCGCACTCGACAACAGCGTGGCGAACCAGACCTACAACACGCCCGCGCTGGCGACTCTGGTGATGTTCGAAGCCCAGGTTCGATGGATGAACGAGATCGGTGGTCTCGTCGCTTGCAACGGTCGCTCGAAGAAGTCCTCCGAAATCCTGTATTCGTGGGCCGAGTCGCGTCCATGGGCGAATCCATTCGTGGCCGAACCCGCGATGCGCTCGCACGTGGTGGGCACGATCGACCTGACCGCTCCCGCCGACGGTGGCGTGGACGCCAACGACGTGTGCGCGGCGTTGCGGGCGAACGGCGTGGTCGACACCGACAGTTATCGCAAACTGGGCCGCAACCAACTCCGTGTCGGCATGTTCCCGGCCGTCGATCCCGACGATGTCGCGGCCCTCACGGCGTGCATCGATCACGTGGTCGGACAACTCGCGTCCTGATGGAAGTCGCCGACGTCCTCACGTGGCACGGAGTTTCCGCGCCCCTTCGTCGACCGGTGATGGTGCTGGCCCTCACGGGCTGGTTCGACGCGGCCGGCGCAGCGACCATGGCGTTGCGCCACCTCACTGACGCGAACGAAGTTGAGTTGGTCGCCACGATCGACGCCGACCCCTTCTACGACTTCACCCAGGTGAGACCAGAGGCGCGTTTCGACGAGGACGACGAACGCGAAATCGTGTGGCCGAACAACGACGTGGTGGCGATTCGCTATCCGAACGCAGCACGCGACGTGGTGATCCTGAACGGTGTCGAGCCGCACACGGCGTGGAAAACCTACGTACGAAGCGTGATCGCGTGCTACCTACGACTTGGCTGCGAGGCGATGGTGACCGTCGGCGCCGCGCCCGATGCGGTTCCCCACACACGAGCGCCCATCGTGGTGGGCAGTTCCGTGGATCCCGATCTGGCACGAAGTCTCGGGCTGTCGAAGCCGTCGTATCAGGGCATGACGGGCGTGGTCGGCGTGTTGCAGACCGAATGCGAGAAGGAGAAGTTGCCGGCGGTGTCGTTGCGAGTCGGGGTGCCGTACTACCTCGACTACTCCCAGCACCCGCAATCGTCGGCGGCTCTACTGCAACACCTGGGTCATGTGCTGGGCGTGCCCACGGGATCAGCCGAATTGGCCGAGGACGTGGAGAGGTGGCGCGGACTTCACGACGAGGCGATGCGCAGTGATCCGGAGTTGGCCCGCCAAGTGAGCGGGCTGGAGCGTCAGTACGACCAGATGACCGAGGCGGCGATCCCGTCGGCGGACGACCTGGCGGACCAGTTCCAAAAGTTCCTCGACGACCAACCCTGAACAAACCAAAATGCGACAATTTGTCGCTTTGTGTACATGGCTCGTGTACACAAAGCGACAAATTGTCGCAAAGTGGTTGGGTTAGGAGGCGGCGGCGAATCCGGCGTCGAGGTCGGCCAGGATGTCCTTGATCGACTCCAGCCCCACGCTCAACCGGATCAATCCCGGGTTCACACCCGACGCCACTTGCTCCTCGGCCGTCAGCTGGCTGTGCGTCGTCGACGACGGCTGGATCACCAGGCTGCGCACGTCACCGATGTTGGCCACGTGGCTGTGCAGCGACAGTCCCGCCACGAACTTCTCGCCCGCCTCACGACCACCCTTGATGTTGAACGCCAGCACCGAGCCGAAGCCACGTCCGCCGAAGTACTTCTTCGCCCGCTCGTGCCACGGGCTGCTCGGCAGTCCGGCGTAGTTCACGCTCTCCACCTGCGGGTGCTTGGCCAGGTACTCGCCCACCGCCTGCGCGTTGCTCCAGTGGCGTTCCATGCGCAACGACAACGTCTCCAGACCCTGCAACAACATGAATGCGTTGAACGGAGACACTGCCATTCCGAGGTCGCGCAGCAACTGCACGCGGGCCTTCAGGATGTACGAACCCGCACCCAGCGCCGGCCAGTACGCCAGACCGTGATACGACGGATCGGGCTCGGTGAAGTTCGGGAACCGACCCGACGCCGAGAAGTCGAACTTGCCACCATCGGTGATCGAGCCCGCCACCGACGTACCGTGACCGCCCACGAACTTGGTGAGCGAATGCACCACGATGTCGGCACCCCACTCCAGCGGACGAATGCCGTACGGGCTCGGCACCGTATTGTCGACGATCAACGGCACGCCCACCTCGTGGGCCACCTTCGACACGCCCTCGATGTCGAACACGTCGTTGCGCGGATTCGCCAGCACCTCGCCGTAGAACGCCTTGGTGTTCGGGCGCGCCGCGGCCTTCCACTGCTGCAGATCGTGCGGGTCGTCCACGAAGGAGACCGAGATGCCCATCTTGGGCAGCGTGTAATGGAACAAGTTGTACGTGCCGCCGTACAGCGACGGCGACGCCACGATGTGGTCACCGGATTCGGCCAGCGTCAGGATCGCCAACGTCTCGGCCGCCTGTCCCGACGACACCACCAACGTGCCGGGCAGTCCGATCGCGGTCGTGACACCACCCTCGAGAGCGTTCACTCGTGACTCCACCGCCAACTGCGTGGGGTTCATGATGCGGGTGTAGATGTTGCCCACCTCGGCCAACGCGAACAGGTTCGCGGCGTGCTGCGCGTCGCGGAACTCGTACGACGTGGTCTGGTAGATCGGCACCGCGCGGGCGCCGGTGGTCGGATCGGGTTCTCCGCCGACGTGGATCTGCTTGGTCTCGAAACCCCACTGTGCTGACATGAACGTGCCCTCCTGTTTGGAACAGGAGGGCACGCTACCCAGTAATTCCCGACTCAACAAGTCGGATTTCGAATTGTCCGTTTTCGGGTCAGCCTCCGCTGACGTCGGCCACCTTCTGCTTGCCGGCGCCCAGGAACGGCATCATCGCCCGCAGTTCCTTGCCCACCGACTCGATCTGGTGCGCCGCACCCGCGGCCTGCAGCTCCTTCATCTTGGCCCGACCGGACTCGCTCTCGGCGATCCATTCCTTGGCGAAACGCCCGGTCTGGATCTCCTTGAGGATCTTCTTCATCTCGGCCTTGGTGCGCGGCGTCACCACGCGCGGTCCGCGCGTGAGGTCGCCGTACTCGGCGGTGTCGCTGATGCTGTACCGCATGCCCGCGATGCCCTCTTCGTACATGAGGTCGACGATGAGCTTCACCTCGTGGAGGCACTCGAAGTAGGCCATCTCGGGCTGGTAGCCCGCTTCGACCAGCGTCTCGAACCCGGCCTGCACCAGCGAGGTGACGCCACCGCACAGCACGGCCTGCTCACCGAACAGGTCGGTCTCGGTCTCCTCGGCGAACGAGGTCTCGATGACACCCGCGCGTGCTCCGCCGATGGCCGAGGCGTAACTGAGCGCCAGTTCCTTGGCACCACCGGTGGCGTCCTGATGCACGGCGATGAGCGCCGGCACGCCACCACCCTCGGTGTACGTACGACGCACAAGATGACCCGGGCCCTTGGGCGCGATCATGATCACGTCGACGGTCTTGGGCGGACGAATGCGCTTGAAGCGGATGTTGAAGCCGTGCGCGAACGCCAGGGCCTTGCCCTTCTTCATGTGCGGCTTGATGAACTCCTCGTACGTCGCCTTCTGCTCGGTGTCGGGCATGGTGAGCATGATCACGTTGGCCCACTTGGCGGCCTCGGCGATGCCCATCACGGTGAGGCCGGCGGCCTGAGCCTTGGCCGCGGACTTGCTGCCCTCGCGCAGACCGACGACCACCTGCACGCCCGACTCCTTCAGGTTCAGCGCGTGCGCGTGTCCCTGCGAGCCGTAGCCGATGATCGCGACCTTGCGGCCCTTGATGATGGAGACGTCGCAGTCACCGTCGTAGTACATCTTTGCTGCCATTGGTCAACTTGCCTTTCCGTGTTTGACGGCCTTGAGGCGCGCCTCTTTGTCGAGCTTCGGAAGGGCCACGCGACCCGTCCGTTGGAGTTCCACGATGCCGTAGCCGCGCAGAAGTTCCTCGAAGTCGTCGAGTTTGTCGGGACTTCCGTCCAAAGACACCGTGATGGCCTCGACTCCGACCGCCAGGATCTTGCCCTCGAAGATGTTCGTGAGCTCCACCACCTGCCCACGGTCCTCGGCCGGCACCCGAACCGTGGCCATGAGCAGCTCGCGTTCCACCGAACGACGGGGGTCGAGTTCGCTGATCTTCACCACGTCGACCAGCTTGAACAACTGCTTGACGACCTGCTCGAGCGGCGCCGACTCGACGTCGACGACGATGGTGATGCGGCTGAGCATGGGGTCCTCGGTGGGGGCCACCGCCAGGCTGAAGATGTTGTAACCACGGCGGGCGAACAGACCCGACACGCGAGCCAACACGCCGGGGCGGTTCTGCACCAGCACCGACAAGATCCCGTGGTTGAGCGATTTGCCGTGCGGATTAAACGCAGTCATATCGTGTTCTCCAGTTCTCTTCGCTCTACTCAGCCGAGTTGTGCCCGGTACTGCTCTTGTGACGGGTGGACGAGTACTTCGTCGTTGCTCACACCAGCAGGGACCATCGGGAACACCTTCTCGCCGGCATCAACGCGGAAGTCGACGACGACGGGACGATCGTCGATGCTGTTGGCCTTCTCGATGGCGGGCTGCACTTCCTCGGGGCTCTCGACGCGAATGCCGATGCAACCCATGGATTCGGCCCACTTCACGAAGTCGGGCAACTCGGGTGACAGGTACACCTCGCTGTAGCGCTCCTCGTAGAACATCTCCTGCCACTGACGAACCATGCCGAGGTAGGAGTTGTTCAAGATGGCGACCTTGATCGGGATGCGCTCGACGCTGGCGGTGACCAACTCCTGCGCCGTCATCTGGAAGCAGCCGTCACCGTCGACGGCCCACACGGTGCGATCGGGACGACCGACCTTGGCGCCGATGGCGGCGGGAACCGAGAAGCCCATTGTGCCGAGGCCACCCGAGTTCACCCACGTGTACGGCTCGTTGAACTTCCAGTACTGCGACGACCACATCTGGTGCTGGCCGACACCGGAGCACAAGATGGTCCCTTCGGGCGCACCATCGCGCAACTGCTCGAGGCAGTACTGCGGCTTGAGTGCCTCACCCGGTTCGTTGGTCGGGTAGTACAGCGGGAACTGCTCGCGCCAGCCGCTGACCCGGCTCTTCCACGCCGAGATGTCCTGTTGCTTCTCGCCGCCGTTCAACAGGTCCTTGATGGCCTTGATGATCTCCTCGATGACGAGGCGGCAGTCGCCGACGATCGGCACGTCGGGACGACGCACCTTGCCCTGCTCGGCCGGGTCGATGTCGACGTGGATGATCTTGGCGTCGGGCGCGAAGGTGGCGACCTTGCCGGTGATGCGGTCGTCGAAACGTGCACCCAGCGTGATGAGCAGATCGCTCTTCTGCATGGCGGTGATGGCCGTGGCGTTGCCGTGCATGCCGGGCATGCCCAGACACAACGGATGATCGTCGGGGAACGCACCGCGCGCCATGAGCGTGGTAACCACCGGCGTGTCGATGAGCTCGGCCAGTTCGCGCAACGCGTCGGCCGCACGCGCCTTCAGGATTCCGCCACCCGCGTAGAGGATGGGCTGCTTGGCGTCGAGGATCATGCGCGCGGCTTCCTTGATCATGCGCGGGTGACCCTTGCTCACGGGCTTGTATCCCGGAAGGCTGTCGAGCACTTCCTCGTCGGACGGCCAGTGCCACGTCATGGAGTTCTGCAGAACGTCCTTGGGGAGATCCAGGAGAACCGGACCGGGGCGACCGGTGGTGGCGATGTGGAACGCCTGACGCACCATCAACGGAACGTCGTCGGCCGACATGATGAGTTCGTTGTGCTTGGTGACGCTGCGGGTGATGCCGACGGTGTCGCATTCCTGGAACGCGTCGGTACCGATGGCCGTGGTGGGCACCTGACCGGTGATGCAGATCATGGGGATGGAGTCCATGTACGCGTCGCACAAGGGGGTGACCATGTTGGTGGCCGCCGGGCCGGAGGTGACCATGGCGACGCCGGGCCGACCGGTGACGTGCGCGTACCCCTCGGCCATGTGTCCGGCGCCTTGCTCGTGACGCACGAGGATGTGACGGATCGGGCTGTCGAGCAGGGGGTCGTAGGCGGGCAGGATGCAACCGCCGGGCAACCCGAAGATGGTGTCGACGTTCTCCAGCTCCAGGGCCCTGATGAGGGCCTGTGCACCGGTGATCTTCTGTGTCATGTCGGTTCCTGTGTCGTGTGTGCCGGCCTGACGGCCGGACGTGGATCTGATTGGTTCTTCCGACGGTGTCGAACCCCGAAAACGAAACGGCCCCCCTATCGGGAGGCCGTACGACGCGCTCGAGGATACGAACGCGTCAGAGGATTACTACGAGCGCGAACGACAGGACCGAGGTCTCGGAGATGCGGTTCGCGTTCATCACGGACAAGTGTGCCAGCGGGGCCGGAACTTCACAACCCACCCGGGACCGGGATTTCGGGACCAATCAGCCCGGGAAAGCACCCTGCAGCCGGGCCGCGGTGAGCGTGTTCTCCAGCAGACAGGCGATGGTCATCGGACCGGTGCCACCGGGCATGGGCGTGATGTGTCCGGCCACCGCCTGCACCGCCTCGAAGTCCACGTCGCCGACGATCCCGGCTTCGGTGCGCGAGATGCCGACGTCGATGACCGCGGCGCCCGGTTTCACGTGCGCGGCCGTGATCAAACCGGGCTGGCCCACCGCACCGACCAGGATGTCGGCGTCACGACACACATCGACCAGATCCGCCGTTCGGCTGTGCGCGATGGTCACCGTGGCGTCCACGCCTTTGCGCGCCAGCAACAGCGACAGCGGTAACCCCACCAACGTGGAACGACCGATCACCACCGCTCGTCGGCCACGCGTCGGAACCGCATGACGCTCGAGCAACCGCATCACACCCAGCGGGGTGCACCCCACCAATCCGGGTAATCCACGGACCAGACGTCCCATCGACTCGCTCGTCAGTCCGTCCACGTCCTTGTCCGCGGGGATCAATCGCAGCACCGCTTCTTCGTCGTAACTGGCGGGCAACGGACTCTGCACCAAGATGCCGTGCACGTTCGGGTCAGCGGCCAGAGCCGACACGACCTGTTCGACGCGCGCCTGACCCGCATCGGCGGGCAACACCTCGTTGCGGCTCAGCATGCCGGCCTTGGCGGCCTGCACGTGCTTGTTGCGCACGTACCGTTGGCTCGGCCCGTCGTCGCCGACGAGCACCGTGGCCAGACACACCGCGGGCGATCCTGCCGCCACGATGGTGGCCGCCAATTCGGCGACGATTTCGTCACGCAAGCGATTGCCGTCCATCGAAATCGCCCCGCCGGGGGTGCGAGCGAACCCGTTCGGGTCGGTGTACGCGGGCTGGTTCGTCACGGTGGTGATGCTACGGCGACCTCCGTGCGCCTAGCCTTACCCCATGACCACACCCCCGTCACCCACTGTCGCGCCGGCCACGGGCCGCCTCGGAGTGCTCACCGTCGGCCTCGGCGCCGTCGCCTCCACCCTCATCGCCGGCGTCGAACTCTCCAAGCGGGGTCTCGGCTCCCCCATCGGGTCGCTCACCCAGATGGGAACCATCCGACTCGGCAAGCGCACCGAGGATCGTTCACCGCTCATCAAGGACTTCGTTCCCCTGGCCACCCTCGACGACATCGTCTGGGGCGCCTGGGACGTCTTCCCCGACGACGCCTACGTGTCGGCCAGCCGCGCCGGGGTGCTCGAAAGCGGCAAGCACATCGAGTCCATCAGCGACGCTCTGCGCGAGGTGCGCCCCATGCAGGCCGCCTTCGAGCGCAAGTACGCCCGCAACCTCGACGGCGAGCACGTGAAGCCCACCACCAGCAAGCGGGCCATGCTGAACGCCATCCGCGAGGACATCAACCGCTTCAAGGAAGAGAAGCAGTGCGATCGTCTCGTCATGATCTGGTGTGCCAGCACCGAGATCTTCATCGAGCCGGGTCGGGCCCACATGGACCTGGAGTCGTTCGAGAAGGCCATCGACGCCAACGACGAGACCGTCTCACCCGCTCAGCTCTACGCGTATGCCGCGTTGCTCGAGGGTGTCCCCTTCGCCAACGGTGCGCCGAACCTGGCCGTCGACGCTCCGGTGTTGCGTCAGCTGGCGACCGACCGCAACGTCGCGATCAGCGGCAAGGACTTCAAGACCGGCCAGACCCTCATGAAGACCGTTCTGGCCCCCATGTTGAAGGCCCGCATGCTCGGATTGTCGGGTTGGTACAGCACCAACATCCTCGGCAACCGTGACGGCGAGGTGCTCGACGCCCCCGAGAACTTCAAGACCAAGGAAGAGTCCAAGTTGGGCGTGCTCGAGGACATCTTGCAGCCCTCCAAATACCCCGAGCTGTACGGCAACGTCTTCCACAAGGTGTCGATCAACTACTACCCGCCCCGCGGCGACGCCAAGGAAGGCTGGGACAACATCGACATCACCGGCTGGCTGGGCTACCCCATGCAGATCAAGGTGAACTTCCTCTGTCGCGACTCCATCCTCGCCGCACCGCTGGCCCTCGACCTGATCCTGTTCAGCGACCTGGCCGCGCGCGCCGGCATGGGTGGCATCCAGGAGTGGTTGAGCTTCTATTACAAGAGCCCGCAAGTGGCGCCCGGCCTGTACCCCGAGCACGACCTGTTCATTCAGCTCACCAAGCTGAAGAACACGCTGCGCTGGATGATGGGCGAGGACGTCATCACCCACCTCGGCCGCGAGTACTACGAAGAGATGTGAGTCGGCCGTGGCTCCACGGCGCTGGAACCCGTCCTCTTGGGTGAGCCTGTCGCCGAACGGCATCGGGCACACCAAACCGAATCACCTGGCCGAGATGACCAGGGTCGCGGTCAACGTTCGGCGCACCCCGAAGAAGGCGTGGAAGATCCTGAGCGAAGGCGTGTGCGACGGTTGCGCACTCGGGGTCGCCGGTCTGCACGACTGGACTCTCGACGGCATCCACTTGTGCACCACACGCCTCAAGTTGCTGGAGGTGAACTGCGCGGCGCCGTTCGACCACAGCGTGCTGTCCGACGTGTCGTGGCTCACCAAGCGCACCGGCACCGAGTTGCGCGAGATGGGTCGCCTCGCGCATCCGATGCGGCGACGACGGGGCGAGAGGGGTTTCCGGCCCGTCGAGTGGGACGAAGCCCTCGACGCCATCGCCTCGGCCATCAAGGTGGCCGGCGGTGACCGCACCGCCATCTATCTGACCAGTCGCGGACTCACCAACGAGGTGTACTACGTCGCCGGAAAAGCGGCCCGCGCCATGGGTGTGGCCAACATCGATTCCGCCGCCCGCACGTGCCACGCACCGTCGACGGTCGGCCTGAAGGCCACCATCGGTGTGGCCGCCAGCACGTGCAGCCTGCAGGACGTGCTGGAAACCGACCTCGTGGTGTTGTGGGGCGCGAACGTCGCGAACAACCAACCGGTCTTCACCAAGTACCTCTACGAGGCCAAGAAGAACGGCGCCAAGGTCGTGGTCGTCAATCCGTATCTGGAACCCGGCCTCGAGCGCTACTGGGTGCCGTCGAAGCCGGAGTCGTTCCTGTTCGGCACGAAATTGTGCGACCTGCACGTGCCCGTGCGGCCCGAGGGCGACGTCGCGTTGGCGAACGCGTTGCTCAAACGCTTGATCGAGCGTGACGCGATCGACCAGAACTTCATCGATGCGCACACCAGCGGATGGGCCGAACTCGAACGACACCTGGCATCGCTCGACCCGGACGAACTCCTCGTCGGTGCCGGCATAGATGCCACGACCCTCGAGGCGCTCACCGATGTCTACGCGTCGGCTCGCGGTGCGATCCTGATCTGGAGCATGGGCATCACCCAACACCGCCATGGCGTGGAGGGCGTGCAGGCCATCGTGAACGTGGCTCTCGCTCGGGGCAACGTCGGACGTGACGGCACCGGACTCATGCCCATTCGTGGGCACTCCGGTGTGCAGGGTGGCGCGGAGATGGGTGCGTACTCGACGGCCTTCCCCGGAGGAGTCGCCGTGAACGCCGAAAACGCTCGTGCACTGAGTGATCAGTGGGGGTTCGACGTTCCGTCGGCTCCGGGTCTGACCGCCCCCGAGATGGTGTTGGCGGCCGAACGAGACGCCATCGACGTGTTGTTCCTCGACGGCTCGAACTTCCTCGACGTGATGCCCGACCCCGATCGGGTGGCCACCGCGCTCTCGCGTGTGCCCCTGCGCGTGCACCAGGACATCGTGCTCACCTCGCAGATGTTCCTCGAGGGCGACGACGTGATCTTGTTGCCGGCGGCCACCCGTTACGAACAAGAAGGTGGCGGCACGAGCACCACCACCGAACGTCGCATCGCGTTCGGCCCGCAGGTGATCGACCCGCCCGGAGAGGCGCGAAGCGAGTGGCGCATCTTCGCCGACCTGGCGACTCGCGTTCGACCCTCCGTGGCCTCGGCCTTCGAGCTGGTGGACAACCAGACGCTGCGCGCCGAGATCGCCCGGGTGGTGCCGATGTACGCCGGAATCGAGATGCTGCGCACCACTCACGACGCCGTTCAATACGGCGGCCGTCACCTGTGCGCGAACGGCGACTTCCCCCTGCCCGACGGACGTGCGGTTTTCACCGCCGTCGACGTTCGTCCGCCGAACCTGCCCGAGGGATCGTTCCTGCTCTCCACCCGACGGGGCAAACAGTTCAACAGCATGGTGTTCGCCGAACGAGACCCCCTGACCGGAGCGAGCCGCGACGCGGTGTACATCGATCGGCGCGACGCCGCGACAATCGACGTGTCCCATGGCGACCGTGTCCTGATTCGCAGCGCCACGGGCACGATGAGGGGAACCGCTCACGTGGTGGATCTCCCTCGTCGGTCGTTGCAGGTGCACTGGCCCGAGGGCAACGTGCTGATCGACGCCGGACTCAACGAGGACTCCAGTCGAATCCCCGACTACAACGCGATCGTCACGATCGAGAAAGCGATGCCATGA
This sequence comes from Acidimicrobiales bacterium, assembly GCA_030833305.1. Classification (GTDB taxonomy): domain Bacteria; phylum Actinomycetota; class Acidimicrobiia; order Acidimicrobiales; family Ilumatobacteraceae; genus Casp-actino8. Next base: position 19,018 of record JAURHL010000001.1, read on the forward strand.
AGAGTCGTGCCGTTCTCTGGGCCCTGGTGGCCGACATCGTCGGAATCATCGTGTTCGTCTCCATCGGACGTCGCAATCACGACGAGGGCGTGGCTCCCGCCGGTGTCATCGAGACGGCGGCACCCTTCGTCATCGCCGTGTTGGTCGGTTGGCTCCTCGGGCGCGCCTGGAAGGCGCCCTTCGCGGTCGGCACCGGAGCGATCATCTGGGTGACCACCGTGGCGCTGGGCATGGTGTTGCGCAAGCTCGTGTTCGACGAGGGCACGGCGACCGCCTTCGTGATCGTGGCCACGGTGTTCACGGGCGCGGTGTCGAACGGTTGGCGACTCGCGGTACGAACGCGACAGGCGCGCGTCACAACAGGTTCGTGATCGCGCCTTTTTCCGCACCTTGGGCGAGCCGGGCGTACTTGCCCAACACGCCGCTCGTGTAACGCGGGGGATTCGGCGTCCAGCCCTGACGACGACGCGCCAATTCGGCCTCGTCGACCAGCAGGTCCAGACCGTGGCTGGCCACGTCGATGCGAATGCGGTCACCGTCACGCACGAACGCGATCGGTCCGCCGTCGACGGCCTCGGGGGCCACGTGTCCGATGCAGAATCCCCACGTGCCACCGCTGAATCGACCGTCGGTGATGAGAGCGCAGTCAGCACCGCGACCGGCGCCCTTCAACGCGCCGGTGATGGCCAACATCTCGCGCATACCCGGACCACCCTTGGGGCCCTCGTAGCGAATGACGAGCACGGTGTTCGGTCGGATCTCTCCGGCCATGATGGCGGCCATCGCGCCGTCCTCGCCGTCGAACACGCGGGCGGTGCCCTCGAAGAGACGCTGTTCGGCGGTGAGGCCCGCCACTTTCACCACGCTTCCGAGCGGCGCCAACGAACCACGCAGGACGAGGATGCCTCCCTCGGCGTTGATCGGTTGCGACAACGGGTGAACGACCACGCCATCGGGTGACGGCGGCGCGATGTCGGCCAGGTTCTCGGCCATGGTCTTGCCCGTGCAGGTGAGCACGTCGCCGTGCAACAACCCGGCATCGAGCAGGTGCTTCAACACCACCGGCACTCCCCCGACCCGATGCAGATCGGTCATGTGGTACTTGCCGCCCGGTTTCATGTCGGCGATGTGGGGAACCTTGGCCGCGATGCGGTTGAAGTCCTCCAACTCCAACGGCACGCCGGCCTCGGCGGCGATGGCCAACAGGTGCAGAACGGCGTTCGTGCTTCCACCCAAGGCATTGGTGATGGCGATGGCGTTCTCGAAGGCCTTCTTGGTGAGGATGTCGCGCGGGCGAATTCCGAGGCGCAACATGTTCACGACCGCCTCGCCCGCCAGGCGCGCGTCGTCCTCACGACTGCGATCGACCGCCGGCGCCGACGCGGAACCGGGCAACGACAAACCCAGAGCTTCCCCGATGGACGACATGGTGTTGGCGGTGAACATTCCACCGCACGCGCCTTCGCCCGGACACGCCGCCTTCTCGATGGCGGTGAGTTCGCTCTCGGTGATGGTGCCGGCGGCGCACGCACCGATGGCCTCGAACACGGTGGTGATGTCGATGTTCTTCCCGTCGTGGTGACCGGGCAAGGTGGAGCCGTTGTACACGAACACCGCGGGCAGGTTCAGGCGGGCGATGGCCATCATCATTCCCGGCATGCTCTTGTCGCAGCCGCCCGTGGCCACCAGACCGTCGAGACGCTCGGCGTGCATCACGGCTTCCACCGAATCGCAGATGACCTCGCGACTCACGAGCGACGCGCGCATGCCCTCGTGACCCATCGAGATTCCGTCGCTGACGGTGATGGTGCCGAACTCCAACGGCACACCGCCGGCGGCGCGAACGCCGACCTTGGCCGCCTCGGTGAGGCGACGGATCGACATGTTGCAGGGCGTGATCTCGTTCCATGACGAAGCCACCCCAACCTGGGGCTTGTCCCAGTCGTCATCGGTCAGGCCCACGGCGCGCAACATGGCCCGCGAGGCCGCCTTCTGAATGCCGTCGGTGACGTCACGGCTGCGGGGCTTGACGTCGACCGGGGTTCCGGTGGGACCAGCGGTGGGTTGAGAGGCCATATCCGCAGGTTATTGGTCAAGAGGCACGGCGGAGAAGAAAAGTTGTTAGGTGTACCTAACAGTTGTTAGGCTCTCCTAACAGAGGGCGAATCCCCCTCGAAACAGCCCCGTCGCCCGACTCACAGTAAGGACCACCATGAGAACTCTCCCGCCGCGCACGACCCTTGCGATCGTGGTGAGCTTCACCACCGTCGGAATGCTCGCCGCTTGCGGTGGCGACGATTCGACGACAGTGGACAGCTCGGTCGCTCCCGCCACCACCATCACCGAAGGAGCGAATCCGTGCGACGGAGCGAGCGGATCGCTGACGGTGTACTCCGGTCGTAGCGAGAAGCTGGTCGCCGACCTGTACGCCCAATTCACCAGCGACACCGGTGTGACCGTCGACGCCCGTTACGGCGACAGCGGCGAATTGGCTGGTCAGATTCTGACGGAAGACTCGGCCACCCCCGCCGACGTGTTCTTTTCCCAAGACGCCGGCGCGCTGGGAGCGGTGTCTCAGTCCGGATTGTTCACCGAACTTACGGCCTCCACGCTCGATCGGGTACCCGCCGAGTTCCGCTCCGTCACCAACGACTGGGTGGGTGCCAGCGGTCGCGTGCGCGTGATCGTGTACAACCCCGAACTGGCCCCGACGCCGCCGACATCGGTCGACGAATTGCTGGACCCGGCGTGGAAGGGCGAGATCGGTTTCGCCCCCACCAATGCATCGTGGCAATCGTTCGTCACCGCGCTTCGCGTGACTCGTGGCGAGGATGCAGCGCGCGAATGGTTGGAGAACTTCGCCGCCAACGAGCCGGTCGCCTACGAGAAGAACGCCGCGGTGCGTGACGCGGTGAACGCCGGCGAGGTGTCCCTCGGGCTCGTGAACCACTACTACCTGTTCGAGAAGATCGCCGCCGAGGGCGCCGACGCCGTGGTGGCCGAGAACCAGTACCTGCCCGGTGACATCGGTGGACTCGTCAACGTCGCCGGCGCCGGCGTTCTCGGCAACTCCGACAACGTCGACGCGGCGCAGTGTTTCGTGTCGTACCTCGTCTCCGACGCGGGTCAGCAGTACTTCGTCTCGAAGTCGTTCGAGTATCCGCTCGTCGACGGCATCGCCCAAGCCGACGGACAACCCGACTTCGACGAGCTGGATCCCCCGGCCATCGATCTGTCGGACCTCTCCTCGATCGCCGAGACGCAGGAACTGCTGGCCGACGTGGGACTACTCACGCTCTGACGGCACACTGCTTCCGTGTCATCACTCCGAGGATCGGCCTGGCGCTCGAAACTGCCGGCACCGTTGGTCATTCCCGCGGTGCTGGCGGCCCTGGCGTCGCTCGCGCCTCTCGCCTATCTGGTCGATGTCGCCTTCGATCGCGGTGCGGTTTATCTCTGGGACGAACTCTGGCAACGACGCACCCTCGAACTGGTCGTTCGCAGCGGACTCCTGGCCGCCTGCGTTACCGGCGCGAGCGTCGTCATTTCGGTACCCCTCGCCTGGGCCGTGATGCGCAGCGACTTGCGCGGACGTCGATGGTGGCGCATCGCATTGGCCCTGCCACTGGCGATTCCGAGTTATCTCGCGGCCTTCGCCTGGATCAGTTGGGAGTCTTCCTTGGCCGGATTCTGGGGTGCGTTCCTGGTTCTGACCGCCGTGTCGTACCCGTACGTCTACCTGCCCCTCACTGCGGCATTCGGTCGACTGGATCAATCACTCGACGAGATCGCCACGATTCACGGCAAGGGTTCGGTGCCCCGCTTGATCGTGTTGGCTGCCCGCCAATGCCGTGGAACCATCGCCGCCGGGTCGCTGTTGATCGCGCTCTACGTTCTCAGCGACTTCGGGGCCGTGGCCACCATGCGTTACGACGCGTTCACCTGGGTGATCTACGGCGCATACCGTGCGGGCTTCAATCCCACCCGCGCGGCCGTGCTGGCGGTGGTGTTGGTACTGATCGCGTTGGTGTTGGTGACCGCCGAAGCGGTGGCCCGCGGACGCGTGGTCTCCACCATGACCACGCGCGCCGTCACGAAGCCACGCCCCATCCGACTTCGTTCCCTGGCCGTCTGGTTCCACGCAGTCATCGTCACCGTGGTCGGGCTCGCCGTGCTGTTCCCCATCTGGCGCATCATCGTGTGGGTGTCGGCACACGGTGCCGAGGATGGCCTCGGCGACGTCGCCTCGGCTTTGTGGGGATCGGTCCGCTACTCGCTCGTGGCCGCGTGCATCACGGTTCTGGTGGCACTTCCCATCGGACTTCTGGTGGCGCGCTACCGAACGCGCACGTCGCTGTTGCTCGATCGCGCGACTTACATCACGCATGCCCTGCCCGGAATCGTGGTGGCGATCTCGATGGTCTTCATCGGGGTTCGATTCCTCCGACCGGTGTATCTGGAATCACCACTCCTGGTGCTGGCCTATGTGGCGCTCTTCCTGCCGGTGGCCGTGGGTGGGGTCCGTTCGAGTGCCGAACAGATTCCCCTCGGTCTGGACGACGTCGCGCGTTCACTCGGCAGCGGGCCGATGTCGGTGATCCGCCGCGTCAATCTTCCGCTCATTGCTCCGGGAATCGCATCGGCCACCGCACTCGTCACGCTGGCGGCGATGAAGGAATTACCGGTCACCATGCTGCTGCGCCCCACCGGCACCGAAACCTTGGCGACGCGTCTGTGGACCCACACGTCGGTGTCGGATTACGCCGCGGCCGGTCCGTACGCTTTGGCCATCATCATTTTCGTGGCGATCCCCACCGCCGTCGCCACGCTGGAACGTTGACCAAGATCGCATGAACACGACCCCCATCCTGCGCCTCACCGACGTGTCGAAATCGTTCGATTCCACGGCGGTTCTCTCGGGTGTCTCCTTCGACGCACCGAGAGGCAGCGTCACCGCCGTTCTCGGTCCGTCCGGACAGGGCAAGACGACTCTCCTGCGTCTCATCGCGGGCTTCGAGCGCGTCGGCGACGGCCGCATCGAGATCGACGGCGAGGTGGTCGGCTCGTCCGACGTCCACGTGCGACCTGACCGGCGCGGCGTCGGCATCGTGCCCCAGGAAGGTGCGCTGTTCCCCCACCTCGACGTGGCGGGCAACGTCGGCTACGGCTTGCCCAAGGGCAGTCGCGATCGCATCGACGAGATGATCCACCTGGTCGGACTGTCCGGAATGAGTTCACGTCGACCCTCGGAGATCTCGGGCGGCCAGCAACAACGAGTGGCTCTGGCTCGCGCCTTGGCACCGGCCCCGCACCTGGTCCTCCTCGACGAACCGTTCTCGGCCCTCGATGCCGGACTGCGCGCCGGCATTCGCGACGAGGTGATCGGCATCCTTCGTGGTGCCGGCACCACCACGCTCCTGGTCACCCACGATCAGGAGGAGGCGATGTCGATCGCCGACCATGTCGTCGTTCTGCTCGGTGGTGTGGTGGCGCAGCAAGGAGCACCCACCGACATCTACGAACGCCCGGCGTCGGTGGAGGTGGCGAGATTCATCGGCGACGCGAACCTACTGTCGGCTCGCGCCGACGGTGGCAGCGTCGGCCACGTCCTGGGGACGCAGGAATGCGATGCTTCACCCGGTCCGGCCACCGTGCTGGTTCGTCCCGAGCAACTGAGCCTGTCGAGCGACGGTGTTCCCGGCGTGGTCGAGCGTCGCGCGTACTACGGACATGACGGCACCATCGGTGTGCGCCTCGAGAACGGCGAGTTCGTCTCGGTGCGCGTGAGCGTGAGCGAACTGGCGCCGGTGGGCGCGCGTGTCGGTGTGGTCATGCGCGGACGCGCGACGGTGTTCGCGGGCTGAGCCGCGACCTACTTCTTGCGGCCGAATCCGAACAGGTGCTGGCCAACCTTGCGCATCTGGATCTCCTCGGCGCCCTCGGTGATGCGGTAGCGACGGTGGTGTCGGTAGATGTGTTCGAAGGGCATGTGTCGGCTGTACCCCACCCCGCCGCAGGTTTGCATCGCACGATCGGCGGCGTCGCAACACAGACGGTTGGCGCGGTAGTTGCACATCGCGACGAGATGGGTGAACTCCATGAAGCCCTCCACGTCGGGACGGTCCGATTTCACCGAGTTGTCCATCATCCAGGCGGTGTAGCGAATCAACTGCCGCAACATGGCGGCCTCGGTGTGCAGCTCGATGAGCGGGAACTGGATGCCCTGGTTGACCGACAGCTGCTTGCCCCACGTCGTCCGGCCGTTCGCGTAGGCGACCGCTTCATCGATGCAGTACTGCGCCGCTCCCAGCGACGACGCCGCCTGCCGGATGCGGTTCTCGTGCACGAAGTGTTGAGCCAGATCCAGGCCGTGATCGAGTCGCCCGAACAACGCGTTCGCCGGCACCCGAACGTCCTTCATGCTCACTTCGGCGTGATCGGTCGGCATGTTGAACGTCCACCAGAAGAAATCCACCGAGAACCCTTCGGCATCCGTCGGCACCAGAAACGCCGTGATTCCGTTCGGCGTGCCGGGCTCGCCTGAGGTGCGCGCGAAGATGATGTCGTGGGTGGCGTGATGCAGGCCGCTGTTCCAGCGTTTCATGCCGTTGATGACCCATTCGTCACCGTCACGAACCGCGGTGGTTTCGAGGAAGGTGGCGTCACTGCCGTGGTTGGGTTCGGTCAGGCCGAAGGCCAAACGCTTGGTGCCGTCGAGGAATCCCGACATCCACTCCTTCTTCTGTTCCTCGGTGCCGAAGTCGCGCATCATCAACACGGTCGGGAAGTTGCCCACGATCGACGACTCGTTCTGCAGGTCGTTGTGCAGGCCGAGGCCCTTGGTGGCCAGATGCTCGCGGATGATGGCCATCTCTAGGTTCGATGCATTGCGACCGCCGAACTCGGGCGGCAGGGCCAGTCGGAGCCACCCGGCGGCATCGGCACGGCGGCGCATCTCGCGCAGCAGGGCCTCCCATTCGGGGCGGGGGACGCCGTCGTTGTCGAAGTCGGTGCGGGCCCACTCGCGACGATGGTCGAAGAAGCGCTCGTTGTCGTCGGCCGCCTGCAGGGGCGCGATCTCGCGTTCGATGAAGGCATCGAGCTCGTCGAGGGTCCGTTGAATCGACTCGGGAATGGCGAAATCCATGGTGTGACCGTAATCGCCTCCGTTCCGGTCTCGGCAGGTCGGACGACGCACGGCTACTCTTTCTGACGGTTCGTCAGAAACGTCACTCCCACCGTCGACCACAGGACCAACGACTCCTCATGACCATCACAGCCGCCCACCACGCTCCGTTGCCCACCGACGATCGCGAGTTCCGCGACTTGGTGCGCACGTGGTTGCGCGAAAACGTGATCGGAGAATTCGCCGAGTTGCGCGGACGAGGCGGACCGGGCGACGAGGAGATCGGCTTCGAGATCCGTGTCGAGTGGGAGAAGGTTCTCGGTCGCGCCGGATGGATCGGGCTCGGGTGGCCCGTCGAATTCGGCGGACGGGGTGCCACCGTCGACCAACAGATCATCTGGGCCGAGGAGTACGTGCGCGCGCAGGCGCCGGCTCGGACCAATCACATGGGCGAGAACCTTCTCGCTCCGACCATCATCGAGTACGGCACGCCCGAACAATGCGAGCGCTTCCTACCCGGCATCCTGCGCGGCGACGAACGTTGGTGTCAGGGTTACAGCGAACCGAACGCCGGCAGCGACTTGGCCAACGTGCAAACCAAGGCCCACCTCGACGGTGATCGCTGGGTGATCAACGGCCAGAAGGTCTGGACCTCCTTGGCGCACGTGAGTCACTGGTGCTTCGTCGTCGCGCGCACCGAGCCCGGTTCGCAACGCCACGCCGGGCTGACCTTCCTGCTCGTGCCCATGGAGCAGCCGGGCGTCGAAGTTCGCGCCATCCGGCAGATCACCGGTGGTGGCGAGTTCAACGAGACCTTCTTCACCGACGCCGAGACCGAGGCGTCGTTGGTGGTGGGCCAACCGGGTGCCGGTTGGGGCGTGGCCATGGCGCTGTTGGGTTACGAACGCGGCATCTCCACCTTGGCCCAACAAGTGGGTTTCGAGCGCGAACTCGACGACACCATCGCCTTGGCCCGTCGCTTCGGCCGCGCCCACGACCCGGTGTTGCGCCAGAAGTTGGCGCGCGCCCACACCGGCCTGCAACTGCTGAAGCTCAACGCGTTGCGGAGCATGTCGGCCAAGGGAGTGCCCGGCCCCGAGGCCAGCATCTCCAAGTTGTTCTGGGGAACGTGGCACCGCGATCTGGGCGAATTGATGATGGAGATCATGGGGCCCGCCGGGCTCGTCGCCGAGGCCCTCCCCTACGAACTGACGCTCGAGCAGAAGTTGTTCCTCTTCACGCGGTCCGACACCATCTACGGTGGCTCCAACGAGATCCAGCGCAACGTGTTGGGCGAGCGCGTTCTCGGACTTCCGCGCTGACTCACGCCCAACCAACATCACGGGGGAAACATGTCGACCAAGGAACCCACGTACGTCACCGGACACGGACTGCTCGCGGGAAAACGGGTGCTCATCACCGCCGCCGCCGGTAGCGGCATCGGTTCGTCCACCGCGCGTCGCTGCCTCGAGGAGGGCGCTCGTGTCGTCATCAGCGACAAGCACGAGCGACGACTCGCCGAGACCGCCGCGGAGTTGGGGGTGGTCGGGATCCCCTGCGACGTCACCGACGAGGCCAGCGTGCAGAACCTGTTCGAGACGACAAAGAACGAACTGGGTGGCATCGACGTGCTGGTCAACAACGCGGGCTTGGGCGGAACGGCCGAACTGCACGAGATGACCGACGACCAGTGGTCGATCGTGCTCGACGTCACCTTGAACGGCACGATGCGCTGCACCCGCGCGGCGCTGAACCTGATGTACGCGCAGGGGTCCGGGGTCATCGTGAACAACGCCAGCGTTCTCGGTTGGCGCGCCCAGGCCGGACAGGCGCACTACGCCGCAGCCAAGGCCGGCGTCATGGCCCTCACGCGATGCGCCGCAATCGAGGCCGGACCCCGCGGTGTGCGCATCAACGCCGTGTCGCCGAGCATCGCCATGCACGCGAACCTGGCCAAGGTCACCAGCGACGAACTCTTGGCCGAACTGACCCGGCGCGAAGCCTTCGGTCGGTACGCCGAGCCGTGGGAGATCGCCAACGTGATCGTCTTTCTCGCCAGCGACTACAGCAGTTACATGACCGGCGAGACCATCTCGGTCAGCAGCCAGCACCCATGAGCATCGATCTGCACGTCGATGGCGCCGTGGCCGTCATCACCATGAATCGTCCCGAGCGCAAGAATGCCTTCACCCGTGAGCAATACGACGCGCTCGGTTCCACGTTGGCGCGTATCGACGCGGACGACGACCTGCGGGTGGCCGTGCTCACCGGAGCCGGCGCCGCGTTCAGTTCGGGCCAGGACCTGAAAGAGATGGCCGAGATGGCCACGGCGGTCGCCAGCGGAGACACGAACGCGGGCGGATCGACGGGCGCCGGTGGGTTCACCGTGTTGCTCGACGCCCTCGAGTCGTTCGGCAAGCCGCTCATCGCCGCGGTCAACGGTGTCGCCGTGGGCATCGGCATGACCATGTTGCCTTTTTGCGACATCGTGTTGATGGCGCGATCGGCGCGCATGCGCGTTCCGTTCAGCGAACTCGGAGTGCCGCCCGAGGCGGCCAGCAGCGTGTTGTTCGCCGACCGCGTGGGTTGGCAACGAGCGGCCGAGTTGCTGCTCACCTCGCGATGGATCGACGCCGACGAGGCGGTGACCATCGGCATGGCTCTGCGCGTCGAGGACGATGAGTCGTTGATGGATGCCTCCTTGACCTTGGCTCACGAGATCGCCTCGAAATCGGCGTACTCCACTCGCGTGATCAAGCAGTTGATGGTCGCCGGTCGGGGCGATCGCACCCGCGACGCGCGCGCCCGGGAAGAAGCCTTGTTCAAGGCTCTTTTCCAGGGTGGGGGCTTCGGCGGCTGAGCAGGACCCGCGGAACCCGCCGGTAGCGTTCCGGTCATGTCCGCGAACCTCGAATCCGCGAGCGAACCGTCCACGTCGACCGAACGCATCGTCGACCACGAGCGCGCCGAGCGCGCCGTGCGCGATTTGTTGGAGGCCATCGGCGAGGATCCCACCCGCGAGGGATTGCTCGACACACCCGGACGCGTCGCACGCATGTGGGCCGAGGTTCTGAGCGGCACCAACAACGATCCCGACCACCATCTCACCCGCACCTTCGAGATCGAGCACGACGAGATGGTGCTGGTGCGCGACATTCCGTTCACGTCGGTGTGCGAGCACCACATGCTCCCCTTCAGTGGCACCGCCCACATCGCCTACCTTCCGGGCACGACGGGGCGCTTCACCGGCTTGTCCAAATTGGCCCGACTCGTCGAGGGTTACTCGCGTCGACTGCAGGTGCAGGAGCGACTCACCAGCCAGTTGGCCGACGCCATGCAGAGCATGCTCGACCCGGTCGGTGTGCTGGTGGTGGTGGAGGCCGAGCACAGCTGCATGTCGATCCGCGGTGTGCGCAAGCCGGGCGCCAAGACCGTCACCACGGCCGTGCGTGGCATCTACCGCACCGACTCGTCGGCGCGGGCCGAGGTGATGGCGTTCATCCAAGGACACTGAGCCCTCGTGGGTTTCCCTCATCCCACCATCGACGTGCCCGGTAACTGGCCCCTCGTTCGCGCGGAAGTCGAAAATGCGGTCCACCGCGACACCCTCAGTGACGAGTTGTCCCGCGGTTTGAACGGCGACGAGTCCATCGTTTCCGGACATGTGTGCGCCACCACATGGATCCTCTGTCCCGACGCCACCCACACCCTGCTCGTGAAGCACCCGTCTCTCGGTTGGTCGACACCGGGCGGGCACGTGGAACGGGACGAGTCCACGCGCGACGCCGGCTTGCGTGAGTTGGAGGAGGAGACCGGCCTCACCCGATACGACGTGCGCGCGGTGTCGGACGCGCCGACTTTCGTGCACGTCACCGACCGTGGCGGTGAACGACCTCATCGACACTGGAACGTGGCGTGGCTCTACGTGGCCGACATGGACGCACCGCTGAGCCCGATCGAGGGCGCGCGTTGGTGGCCGGTCGATGCGCTGCCCGAGGGCCCCGCGGACCTGCGGTCGAAGACTCCCGAACTGGTGACCCTGCTCGCGGGTTCGTGAACCGTCAGGCGCGCACGAGGCGACCGGGGCGGGCGCCGGTGTCGGCGCCGTTGCGGCGGGTCACCACACCGTTCACGATGGTGGCCACGTAGCCGGTGGCCGTCTGCAGCAAACGGGTGCCACCCGCGGGCAGGTCGTCCTCGGCGTGCGGGAAGCCCAGCGTCAAGGCGTCCATGTCGATGATGTTGATGTCGGCCTTCTTGCCCTCGGCCAGAACACCGCGATCGTGGAAGCCCACCACGTTGGCCGTGTCGTGCGTCTGCACCTTCACCGCCTGCTCGAGCGTGAGCTTGGGCCCGCGACGACGATCGCGGGCCCAGTGCGTCAGCACGTAGGTGGGGATCGACGCGTCGCAGATCATGCGCACGTGAGCGCCACCGTCGGACAAGCCCGACACCGTCGCCGGGTGTTGCAACATCTCGTAGATGGCGTCCTGCGAACCACCCACGTAGTTGAAGAACGGCAACATCAGGAACGCTCGACCGTCGTCCTCGTTCAAGAGGTCGTAGGCGAACGACAACGAGTCCTGACCGTTGGCCTTGGCCATGTTGGACACCAGCAATTCCGGCCCGGGCTCGTAATCGGGCGGGGTGCCCATGGCGTACATCTTGTCCACCGACATCTGCATGAACGCCCCGATACCGTCGAACTGCTTGGTCGGATCGGCCGGCGCGTCGGTCTCGGCGAGAATACGGGCCTTCACGTCGCCCCGTCGCAGTTCGGCACGAAGTTCGGGCATCGACAACTTCGATGCCAGGTCCATGAACGTGGGGCGCTTGGAGAAGAAGTGATAACCGTCCCAACCGATCATCATGCCGAAGGGACGCGCGGCGATCTGCGGGTGCATGCGACCACCCTCGTCGTTGACGCGGTCGACCACGTCGAGGGCCTCGCGCCACGAATCGGCGTTCAATTCGTTCTGCAACATCGCGAAGGTCACCGGCAATCCGCTGCGCTCGGCCAAACCGGCCATCCAGTCCACCTCACCGAGAAAGACCGGACGATCGAACTCCAGGCCCTGCGGGGCCACCTCGAACAATCCACCACCGGCGGCCACCAACGCGTCGGCCATGCCTTGTAGTTCGTCGAGGGCCGCGAAGGTGCCGGGCACCGGCTCTCCGTCGCGCGCCTTGTGGTTGAGCGTGCGACTGGTGGAAAAACCCACCGCACCCGCTTCGCGCGCCTCGCGCACGATGCGACCCATGGCCTCGATGTCGTCGGGAGTGGCGGCCTCGTTGCGCGCGCCACGATCACCCATGACGTAGGCCCGCACCGACGCGTGCGGAACGTACGCGGCCACGTCCATGCTGTAGTGACGCGACGCCACGGCATCCAGATATTCGGGGAAGGTCTCCCACGACCACGTGATGCCCTCGTGCAACGCGGTGCCGGGAATGTCTTCGACACCCTCCATCAATTGCACCAGCCACTCCTCGCGACCCGGACGCACGGGCGCGAAACCGACGCCACAATTGCCCATCACGATGGTGGTGACGCCGTGACCCGACGTGGGTTCGAGGAGGTCGTCCCACGAGACCTGCCCGTCATAGTGCGTGTGGATGTCGACGAACCCGGGGGTGACGACGCGACCCGTGGCGTCGATGACCTCGGCCGCCGCCTCGTCGATGGTCGGTGCGATGCGCGCGATGCGACCGCCTCGAACGGCGATGTCGCCCCGGAACCGGGCCGCCCCCGTGCCGTCGACGATGGTTCCCCCACGAATGATCAGATCGAACATGTCTTCCCCCTCGACTCAGAGATTACAACTCGCACCCCTCTAGCCTGTCGTCGATGAGTTCTCTTCCCCCGGACCTCGACTCAGTGGAAGCCGTCGACGCGGCCCTCGGTCGTCTCGGTTATCTGGCTGATCGTGGGCTCGCCACGTCGGTTTTCCTGGCCCTCACCTTGCAGCGCCCGTTGTTGCTCGAGGGCGAGGCCGGCGTGGGCAAGACCGAGCTGGCCAAGGTGCTCGCCCGGCTGACCGGTGGCGAACTGATTCGCCTGCAGTGCTACGAGGGGATCGACGCCACGCAAGCCGTGTACGACTGGGACTATTCACGTCAGTTGTTGCACTTGCGTGCCGCCGAAGCCAGCGGTGAGGCCGCCGGCCTGGGCGCCGACGCTCTGGAGAACCAGCTGTACCAGGAACGCTTCTTGTTGCGTCGCGCCGTGTTGCGCGCACTTTCCCCGGCTGAGAATCCGCCGGTGTTGTTGATCGACGAGATCGACCGCGCCGACGACGAGTTCGAGGCGTATCTGCTCGAGGTCCTGTCGGATTTCCAGGTGACCATTCCCGAGCTCGGAACGTTCACCGCGCCGCGACCACCCATCGTGATCCTCACGTCGAATCGTACGCGCGACGTTCACGACGCTCTCAAGCGTCGCTGCCTCTACCACTGGGTGGAGCATCCCTCGTTCGAACGCGAGGTGGCCATCGTCTCCCTGCGGGTTCCCGACGTGAACGGAAACCTGGCCCGTCAAGTGGCCGCCGCCACCGAGACCCTGCGCGCGATGCAGTTGTACAAACCGCCGGGCGTCGCCGAGACCATCGACTGGGCCACCGCTCTCGGTCGCCTCGGTGTGACCACCCTCGACGAGGACAGCGTGCGCTCCACCCTGGGAACCGTGCTCAAGTACCGCGAGGATCAGGAACGTGTCGAGGCCGCCGACATGGCCGAGATCGTGAGGTCGGCGGTGCGACGCGCGCTCGTCGCCTGACATGAACGCTCCCGCCGTGAACGAAGCGGTCGTCTCGCCCGCCGAGCGCATGGCGGTGGCATTCACCCGCGTGTTGCGCGGGGCCGGAATCACCACCCCCATCGGGAACGTCATCACCTTCACCGAGTCGATCGCTCGTCTCGGACTCGATCGGCGCGACGACGTGTACTGGGCCGGTCGCGCGACGCTGATTCGTCGCCCCGAGGACATCGCGTTGTTCGATCGGGCGTTCGAGGTGTTCTGGAACTCCCGTCGCGCCGGATCCGACGACGTCGAAGCGGAGACCTTCCATCTCACCATCAACATGGACGCCGAGGACGGCTCGATGGATGACGGCCAGGCGAACGTCGACGACGAAGACGACGGTTCGATCACCCTGCGCTTTTCCACCATCGAAACGCTGCGCACCAAGGACTTCGCCGCTTACTCCCCCGAGGAACTGCACTTGGCCCAGGATCTGATGTCGAAGCTCCGTCTCGTCGGCACCCCGCGTTCCTCGTTCCGCATGACGCCCGGATCGCGTCGCGGTCGACCCGACCTGCGGCGCACCGTGCGCTCAAGCTTGCGCACCGCCGGTGAGCCCGTCACCCGACACCATCTGGAGAACGACCAGCGACTGCGACGACTCGTTCTGTTGCTCGACATATCGGGGTCCATGGAGCCGTACGCGCGCGCGTTGTTGCGCTTCGTGCAAGCGGCGGTGGCCGGTCGTCAGAAGGTGGAGGCGTTCGCCATCGGCACCCGTCTCACGCGCGTCACGCGCGAGTTGGGGTCCCGCGATCCCGACAAGGCTCTGCGCTTGGCGTCGGGGCGCGTGCAGGACTGGAGCGGTGGCACCCGTCTGGGCGAGTGTCTGCGATATTTCAACGACGAATGGGGCGTACGCGGCATGGCCCGTGGCGCCATCGTGGTGGTGCTCAGCGACGGCTGGGACCGGGGTGAACCCGAACTGCTGGCCGAACAGATGCGACGTCTGCAGCGGGTCAGTTTCCGCACGATCTGGGTGAACCCGTTGAAGGTGACCCCGGGCTACGCACCGTTGGCGCGCGGGATGGCGGCGGCGATGCCGTACGTCGACCGCTTCGTGGAGGGACATTCCGTCGAGGCCATGGAGCGCCTCGCCCACGAGATCGGCTCGTGAGGGGTGCCGCCCACGGGCGGTTCACGGCAGACTGTCTCCCATGCGCGAGATCCTCGACGACATCGACCGCTGGCGAACCGCCGGCAAGCAGGTGGCCGTCGCCCGCGTCATCAACATCGAAGGCTCCGGGCCCCGTGATCCCGGTGCGGCCATGGCGGTCAACGAGGACGGCGAGGTCGCCGGTTCCGTCTCGGGCGGCTGTGCGTCGAAGGCGCCGTCGTCAGCGAGGCCCTCGCAATCATCCACGACGGTGGTCCCGGCAAGATGGTGGCCTTCGGCTACTCCGACGACGAGGCCTTCGCCGTGGGACTCACCTGCGGTGGCATCATCCGGCTCTACATCGAACGACTCGACTGGTAACCGTGTCGCTGTACGAGCAGTTCCGCGCGCACGTTCGGGCGCAGACACCGGTGGCCCTGGCCACCATCGTCGAAGGTCCCGGCGTGGGCGCGAAGTTGATGGTCACGCGAATCGACGGCGCCGAGGTGGTGTCCGGATCGCTCGGTCATCCGGACCTCGATCGCGTGGTGGCCCGCGACACCGCCGGCGAACTGGAGGCCGGTCGCACCGGTGTGCGCCACTACGGACCCGAGGGACAGGCCACCCCCGAGGATCTGGTGGACACTCCCACGGTCGTGGTGTTCATCGAGAGTTTCTCGCCGCCGCCGCAGATGTGGATCTTCGGAGCGGTGGACTTCACCGCCGCTCTCGGTCGGGTGGCCAAGGTTCTCGGATACCGCGTGACCGTGTGCGACGCCCGCGAGATCTTCGCCACCAAGCGGCGCTTCCCCATGGCCGACGAGGTGATGGTCACGTGGCCCACGCCGATGTTCGAGTCTCGGGGCCACACTCTCGGACCCCGCGACGCGGTGTGCATCCTCACGCACGATCCGAAGTTCGACGTGCCCGCCGTGCAGGGAGCACTGGCCACCAACGTGGGCTACATCGGCGTCATGGGTAGTCGCAAGACCCACGCCAAGCGACTCGAACGACTCGCCGAGGTGGGTGTGTCGTCACCCGAGCAGTTGTCACGGTTGATGTCGCCCATCGGTCTCGACCTCGGCGGTCGTACCCCCGAGGAAACCGCCATCGCCATCTGCGCCGAGATCATCGCCCGTCGAACCGGCCACACCGCGACCAGCCTGAAACTGACGAGCGGCTCCATCCACTCCTGACCCGCTGACGCGATCGCCGCGCGTCAGACGTCGAGCACGACCAGATCGTGGTTCGCGTGGTTCATGGGGTCGGGACCGTCCGTGGTGGCCACCACGATGTCCTCGAGACGCATCCCCCACTTGCCGGCGACGTAGATGCCCGGCTCCACGCTGAACGCGTGACCGGCCTCGAGCGGCAACGTGTTGCCGCTCACCATGTACGGATCCTCGTGCGCGTCCATTCCGATGCCGTGACCGGTGCGATGGATGAAGTACTCGCCGAAGCCGGCCGCATCGATGACGTCACGTGCGGCCCGATCCACGTCCTCGCACGGCGTGCCCACGGTGGCGGCGCGCACACCGGCGGCCTCGGCCTCTTTCAACACCGCGTACGCCTCGGCGATGTCGCCGGGCACCGGACCGAGATGAACGCAACGCGTGATGTCGCTGCAGTAGCCGTTCATGGTGCCGCCGAAATCGCACAGCACGATCTCGCCCCGTTCGATCACGCGCGACCCGGGGTGATGATGGGGACTGGCGGCGTTCTCGCCGGCGGCGACGATGGCGAAGTTCACCACGTCGTGTCCCTCGGCCAACAATCGCGCCGAGATGTCGGCCGACACCTGGGCTTCGGTGCGACCGACCAGGTCGATCTCACCGGCGTGCAACTGTGCCGCGACCCGATCGGCGGCAGCACCGGCGGCCTTCAGCGCGGCGATCTCGGCGGCGTCCTTGCGCATGCGAATAGGGCCCAACACGTCGAC
>JAURHL010000001.1:35987-36230 GCA_030833305.1 Acidimicrobiales bacterium
GTGGAACCGGGCAACAACGGCATCAGGTCCACCAGGAAACGGGCCCACATGGTGTCACCGATCGCCAACACCTTGGCCGCCGACGATGCCGTCACGAGCGCGGCCGTGAGCGCCACCGGATCCTCGGTCTCGCCCCACGGCGCCATGTCGAACACCTCCGGCAAGTGGTTCACGCGTGGCGCCTCGAGGCGTGGAACCACCAACGTGGCGTCACCGTCGACCGGTAGCACCAACATCGTGAGT
>JAURHL010000200.1 GCA_030833305.1 Acidimicrobiales bacterium
GGACGAGATGGCCAAGCTCGACGACCCCGATGCCGATCCGCCCACGGGTTTCGAGTTCCCCTTGCTGTTCACCTGGGCGTTGCCCCCGCTGTCGCGACCGCCCGACTTGCTGGTTCTGGCCACCGAACTGGCGGGGCTCGGAGGAACCGAACTGCCCCTCGAGTTGTCGGCCATCGACTCCACGGCTTCGGTCATCGACGCTCCCGAACGACGACTCTCGATCGTGGCGCGATTGTCGGTCTCGCTGGCCGAGGTGTACGTGAACGACGACAGTGCGTTCTGTCGCATCCTCGAGAAGTGCGGCGACGTCAGCCTCTACCTCCTCGAACGCGCTCCGGTCTGGGTCGGCGAGAACTGACGGTCGTTCCGTCGGTGCGAGCCGACATCCAACCCGTCGGCGAGAACTGACGGTCGTTCCGTCGGTGCGAGCCGACATCCAACCCGTCGGTGCGAGCCGGTTCCCCGATTTCGATCCGAGCCCGTGCCACAATGCTTCGGTGAACGTCGCCGAACTGCTCGACATCCTGCGCGACTTCGATCCCGAAACGATCGTGGAGATGGCCATCGTCGCTCCGGTCTCGGCCGATGCCGACGAGATCACCGTCGATCAGTTCGAGGTCGAGGGAGTCATGTTGCGTGACCCCGCCGACAGCGGCGGCGAGCAGGTGGTCTGGCTCATCGGTGGCGACTCCAACGACGTCGAGGAGTTCATCGACGCCATGGAGAGCGTCTCCGGCGAGGTTCAAACGAACCACACCGCCGACATCATCGATCTCGAACGGGCCCACACGTCCCGCCGCTGATTCGCGTCGCCCTAGAGTGCGCCCATGGGTTTCTCCTACCGCAAGCGAATCCGAACCGGTCGGCGGTCGTGGCTGAACATCTCCCGGCGTGGCGTCAGTGGCAGCGGCAGGTTCGGACCCTTCACCGTGAATTCCCGCGGTCGCACCTCGCTGAGACTGGGTAAAGGACTCAGTTATCGCGGAGGTTGTGCCACCGTGCTGGTGGTCGGCGTCGGAGTCGTCACCGCCGTGGCCGGAC
The DNA here is from genome assembly GCA_030833305.1 of Acidimicrobiales bacterium. Classification (GTDB taxonomy): domain Bacteria; phylum Actinomycetota; class Acidimicrobiia; order Acidimicrobiales; family Ilumatobacteraceae; genus Casp-actino8. Next base: position 1,042 of record JAURHL010000200.1, read on the forward strand.
TCCTTTTCCGGTGACGATCGTCGTCGCGCGGCAACTGCCGTTGCGACCCTTCCCTCACGGAACCGAGGTCCCCGGCCCGCTCGGTGACCACATCATGGGCATGGCCGTTCTCGGTTGGCTGACCGAGTTTCCGGTCGCCACGTGGGGCGAGTCATGGATGCGCCACGGCACCCTGCACGCCACCTTCGCGCGACCCATGGCCGCTGGTCAGGCCCTCGACATGAATCTGGACGCGGATGAGACGACCGTCGACGTGTCGTACGTCGACGCTGATGGTCGACCGTGCGTCACGGGACGGGCCACGATCGGCACGAAGGAGACCCGTGACCAGTCCGCGCTCGACCTCGACATCCGCGGCACCCCGATCACCGTCCGACTGGCTCCGCTCGCCACGGCACTGGAGGGCGCGGTGATGCCCCCGATGACGTTTTCCTTCGATGCTCGGCGGGATCTGGCTTTCCTGGACGGCCAAGCCGATGCCTCCACATGGAGAGAACGTGGCTGGGCGCACCCGGCCTGGCTCGGCACGGCCACCAATGCGACCATCATGCGCAACATCGACTTCGCGAGTCGGGACGCGTCGACGGGGCGTTGGCAACAAGTGGCCGCCGACGCCGTGCTGTGCGAACCCATCGTCGACGGTGACGAGGTGACCATGCATTCGCACATCGGACGGATCTCCACTCGCGGGCGAAGAGCACAACACCACGTGGCCCATCTGGAGTGCACCTTTCGCGTCGGTCGTCGGACCGCCGCTCGGTTCACCAACACCTTCGTCTTCGCCACCGACGACCCATCCCCCGACCCGCCACACCCCTGAACGAGACTGGAGCATGGCCTTCGGACAACCTGCCGGCCCTCCGGCTTCCAAGCAACAGCTCAACGAACTGCTCGAGTTGTTGCAGGCCGCAGGGCACACCGACTTCCGCGACGCCCGCGGGCCGTTGCAGTTCAACCAGCGCCAAGCCGCCGGGCGTTTCACCCGGCAAGAGGCCGACGACTTCATCAACCAGTTGCGCGCCGAGGCCGAGTTCGAGGAAGCGATCTCCGCGACGCGCGACAGCGATCCCGCCCCCGTGAAGCCGACGCCGACTCGTCTCTCCGCGCCCGAAAAGGCGGCCCGTGCTCTGCCCGATTCGGTGTTGGCCGCCGAACTTCAAAGTCGTGGCTGGATCGTGGTCGAACCCTGAGGATCGCGACTCAGGCCGCGAACAGCGGTGACGAGATCAGGTAATCCGCTGTGGCCCGGTTGCAGGCCGTGGGAGTGTCGTAGACCACCGCGATGCGCAGCAACGCCCGGACGTCGGGGTCGTGCGGTTGGGGCTCCAAGGGATCCCAGAAGAACACCAACATGTCCACGTGGTCCTCGCAGATCAACGCACCCAATTGCTGATCGCCGCCCAGGGGTCCGCTGCGCAGGCATTTCACGTTGAGGCCGACCTTTTCACCGAGCATTCTGCCGGTGGTGCCGGTGGCCACCAGATCGTGCTGCGCCAACGTGTCCTTGTTGATCCGCGCCCACTCGATGAGATCGGCTTTCTTGTGATCGTGGGCCACGAGGGCGATGTTGCGGCGTCGTGGTGCGTTCATCGGTTCTCCGTCCGTCCGACCCGACACTAGTGACGGGGAGATCGGCTACGTCGGCAGGCCCGCATGATCGAGCATCGGCAGCACCATCCGGCCGAAGCGTTCGCACTCGTCCAGATGCGGATAGCCCGACAAAATGAACGCGTCGATGCCCATGTCGCGATAGTCGTTCAACTTCGCGAGCACCTGTGACGGGTCGCCCACGATGGCCGCCCCGCACCCACTACGTCCACGACCGATACCGGTCCAGAGATGGGGCTCCACGAAACCGTCGTCCGATGATGAACCGCGCAACTCGGCCTGACGTCGCACCCCCACCGAGTCGCTGTCGAGCGATCGAGCCCGAATCGCCGCGCCCACCTCGTCGTCGAGGGCCGCCACGATGTGGTCCGCCGCCCGGCGAGCCTCGTCCTCGGTCTCGCGAACCACCACATGAGCGCGGTAGCCGAAGCGCAAGGTGCGACCGTGTCGCGCGGCCCGTTGCGTCATGTCGTCGATCAGATCGGCGATGCACTGTCGCGTGTCGGGCCACATCAGGTACACGTCGGCCTCCTGCGCCGCCACCTCGCGGGCCGGTTCGCTCAATCCACCGAAGTACAGCAGCGGACTGGCACCGCTCACGGTGCGTACCCGCGGTGGATCGATGTCGAGGTTCACGAACTCACCATGGTGTCTCACCGACTCCCCGTTCAGGAGCGACCGCAGCACGCGCATGGTCTCGGCGGTGCGGCGATAACGAGGCTCGCCGTCGAGTGTTTCGCCGGGCATCTCCGAGGAGATGATGTTGATGGTCAGTCGTCCATCCGACATCTGATCCAAGGTGGCCATCTGGCGCGCCAATTGCGGTGCCCACATCTCGCCACAACGCACGGCTACCAACAGCCGAATGGTCGAGGTTCGGCCCGCCACACCGGCGGCGAAGGCCACCGAGTCGATGCCGAGGCCGTATCCCGATGGCAACAGGATGTTGTCGAAGCCGAGCCCCTCCGCGGTGATGACGATCCGTGAGCAATGGTCCCACGAAC
>JAURHL010000201.1 GCA_030833305.1 Acidimicrobiales bacterium
CGTGGCCAACACGTGACCCAACGGTGGTCGACGAAGAACGAAACGAGTGCCATCGGCGTCGGTGACGCGATACGTCAGGTTCGACCGGCCACCGGCGATGAGATCGAACGAGAAGGGCGCTCGGGCACCGTCGATGTTGTCGACGAGCCACGTGCTCACCTTGTCGACGTCGATGCCCTGAACGCTCATGCCCTGTCCCCCGAACGGAGACCGTAGTGCGTGATCACGACGGGCGTTCAGCCCGGACGGGTCACCCCGACCACCTTGTTCCAACTGACCGCGGTCAATCGCACCGAGCGTCCGACACCGGGAGCGTCGACCATCATGCCGTCGCCGACGTAGATGCCGACGTGGGTGATGGGGTTGTAGAAGAAGATCAGATCTCCGGGCTCGATGTACTCCACCGGGATGCGCGGTGACGAGGAGAACTGTCGACGAGATTGGTGCGGCAAGGAGACCCCGGCTTGTTGCCAGGCCCACATGGTGAGACCCGAACAGTCGAAGGCTTCGTTCTCGGTGGCGGCGTTCTTCACGTACTTCACGCCGATCTGGCTGCGAGCCGCGGCCACGGCCATGGCCCCCCGCGAACTACTGGCCGGAATGCTGGACGGATCGAACCGGGGGCGCGAAACGTTGGTCCCGCCCGACGACGAGCCCGTGGTCGATGCGGGTGAGCCGGACGCCCGACTGGCCGCCAAGGCGTTGGCCTGGGCGCGAGCGGCCGCGGCGGCGGCCGCGGCACGGCGCGAGCGTTCCTTGGCCAGCGCTTCACCGAGTTCTCGTTCGGCCTTGGCCTTCAACGCGGTGTACTCCTCGATCTTGTCGGCCGCTTCGCGTTGACTCTCCTGGATGCGCGTGGCCAGCTCCTCGGCGTTGGTTCGATCCCGTTCGAGTTCGGCTTTCTTGTCGCCCAGGTCGTCGATGAGCGCGTCCAGTTGATCGGAGTTCGCCGAACCGAGGTTCAGCGCCATCTCGGTGAGGTACTGCCGTTGCACCGCCTCGTTCGGTCCGGCGCCCGGAGCGAGCAGTCCGGTCAGGCTGCCTCCGCCGCCGCCACCCACGAACGCCTGCACAGCCAGGTCCGACATCTGAGCCTGAAGACCACCGACCTCGGTCTCCATCGCGGCGATCACCACTTCGGCCTCGGCGATCTCGAGATCGAGGCGCGCCTTGTCGTCCTCGGCCACCCGCAGTTCCTCGCTGAGCCGATCCACCTCGTCCTCGGCGTCCTCGAGACGATCGACCATCTCGTTGACCTTGCGCCGGGCATCGTCGACGGAGTCCGCTCGCGCGGGACCCACCCACACGAGGGCACCGGCGAGCAGGGTCACACCCGTGGTGACGGCGGCAGCGAGGCGCCGACCGGAGGAGCGCGAGGCGGGGTCCGACATGACCCCCGAGAGGCTAGTCAGCAGGGTGACGGGGCGGTCATCGCCCCTGCTCAGAGGGCAAATTCGATTCCGCGAACGCGGACGATCTCATTCCCATTCGTGTTCGACGATCTCATTCCCATTCGAGATCGACGATCTCATTCCCATTCGATTGTCCCGGGGGGCTTCGACGTGATGTCGTAGGCCACCCGGTTCACCCCGGGGACCTCGTTGATGATGCGACCGGCCATGCGCTCCAGCAGGTCGTAGGGCAGACGCGCCCAATCGGCGGTCATGGCGTCGTCACTGGTGACGGCGCGGATGATGATGGGGTGCGCGTAGGTGCGCTCGTCGCCCATCACGCCGACGGAGCGGATGTCGGGCAGCACGGCGAAGGCCTGCCAGATGTCGCGCTCCAAGCCGGCCAGCCGAATCTCCTCGCGCACGATGAAGTCGGCGTCCTGCAGCAACGCCACCTTGTCGGGGGTCACCTCGCCGATGATGCGCACGCCCAAGCCGGGTCCCGGGAACGGTTGCCGCCAGACGATCTCGTCGGGCAACCCCAACTCGAGTCCGAGACGACGCACCTCGTCCTTGAACAACGAGCGCAACGGTTCGACCAAGCGCAACGTCATGTCCTCGGGCAAACCACCCACGTTGTGATGACTCTTGATGACCGCCGCCGTGCCGTCGCTGCCACCGCTCTCGATGACGTCGGGGTACAAGGTTCCCTGCACGAGGAATTCGGCGTCGGTGACGCCACCGGTGTGTTGTTCGAACACGCGCACGAACAACTCGCCGATGATCTTGCGTTTGGTCTCGGGTTCGGTGACGCCCTTCAAACGCTCGAAGAACTGGGCGCCGGCATCCACGTGGATCAGCTCGATGCCCAGGTTGCGCTTGAACGTCTCGACCACCTGATCGCTCTCGTTCTTGCGCATCAATCCGGTGTCGACGTAGACGCAGGTGAGTTGCGCACCGATGGCCTTGTGCACGAGGGCGGCCGCCACCGCCGAGTCCACACCGCCGGACAGTCCGCAGATGACGCGCTTGCCGCCCACCTGCTCGCGCACGAGGGCCACCTGCTCGTCGATGACCGAACCCATGGTCCACGACGTGTCGCAGGCGGCCAGATCGTGGAGGAAACGACGCAACACGTCGGCACCGAAGGGCGAATGCACCACCTCGGGGTGATACTGCACGCCCCAGATGCGACGAACGGGGTTCTCGAGCACGGCCACCGGTGCGTCGGGGGTGCTGGCGGTGGCCACGAAACCGTCGGGAACCCGCGAGATGGCGTCGAAATGGCTCATCCACACGTCCTGTTCGGCGGGGATGTCGCCCACCAGCAAGGTGGAATCCGATCCGGGGATGCGCGACATGCGCGTGCGGCCGTACTCACCGCGCGACCCGCGACCCACCTCGCCGCCGAGTTGGTGCGCGATCAACTGCGCGCCGTAACAGATGCCCAGGATGGGCACCCCGAGGTCGTACACCGCGGGGTCGAGCGCGGGAGCACCATCCACGTGGACGCTCTTGGGTCCGCCCGACAGGATGATGGCGGTCGGCGACTTGGCGGCCATGGCGGCCGCCGACATGGAATGGGGGACGATCTCGGAGTAGACGCGATGCTCGCGCACCCGGCGGGCGATGAGTTGGGCGTACTGGGCACCGAAGTCGACGACGAGAACGGTGCTGCGCGCGGTCACCTTGTCGATCGTAGTCGTGGTGCTTCCGGTCTCGGGAACCCGCGTCGATTCACGTGACGGTCAGGGATTGATCGCCTCCACGATGCCTTGCCCGCACGACACCTGAATGGAGACCGATGTGCCGTTCGGAAAATCGCGCAGGGGATCACCCACCGCGTCAGGGAAGTCGACGCTCACAAAATACGGACTGATGTAGACCCCGGGGCTGGTGGTGATGAACAACTGAGTGCCCACCGCACCGGACACCGTGCAGGAGGTGTGATCCGTGACCCCCAGGACCTTCAAATCGCAAAAAACATCTTCGCAGATGAAGCTGCCGTCAAGGCCGTAGTACGAACCGCCGCGCGTCGCCCAATCCGACAATTCACAGCAGTTACCGGTGCTCGTCGTCACCCCGCTCAAGACGCCGTTGACGGGCGTGCCGAGCTTGGCGCACTTCCAATCACCACTGAAATTGGCGATGAACTGTTGATCGAGACACGTGAGGCCCGCCAGTGCTCCGTCCGAACCGGGTGCACCCTGCGGACCGGGAACACCCTGCGCGCCCTGCGGACCTTGGGCGCCCTGCGGG
>JAURHL010000202.1 GCA_030833305.1 Acidimicrobiales bacterium
CGCCGATCTTTGGCCGTTGGACCACAGCTTGGGCCGCCACGTCGGGCGAGGGCCGACCTTCGCTCATGCGCTCGGGCAGTTCGATCGGATTCGCTCCGGCACCCGGCGAGGCCGGACTCGACGCATCATCGCCGTCATCAGAACCGTCGTCGTATCCGTCATCGTCGAACTCGTCGTCGTCGCCGAATTCATCATCAGCGGCATCGGATGAGACGTCCGTCGTTCCGTTCGCGCCTCCGTTCGGTCGTGGTCGATTACGACCTCCGCGCGAACCACGACGACGCTTCTTGCGTGCGGGGTTGTTCGCCGCGGGAGATGATGAGTCCGTCCCCAAAGAATCCGTTGCAGACGAATCCGTTGCAGACGAATCCGGTGTCGATGAACTCGATTCAGTTGTGGTGGCTTCGGGTGACGTCGACGTATCGCCAACGACGGGCGATACGGGACGATCCAGGTGTTCCGGAGTCTCGGACATGACAATGTTCCTTTCTCATGCGCACACCTCGGTGTGCGCTGGGCGAGCCGACAGCACGTCCACGTGCTCGCCGTCTCGCTCGATCATTTGGTTGATACGGAGTACCCGGGTGAGGTGATTCCACGGCTCACATCCGGGTACGAGGGCTTCGACTAACTCGGTCGGTCGAACTCCGCGACCGGCGGTGGTGAGGGTTGCTTCGATGAGAACGCCACTGGACTCACCCAGCCACAGCGGCGGTAGAAGTTCGGAGGTTTCGGTCGAGATGGTTCGCAGTCCGAGGATTCCCGATCGAATGTCGTCACGCCGGGATTCGCCCTTGCGTTCGCGGTCGACCCACACCTCGCAAGCCGCGTTCAGTCGGTCGATGTTCCCCGACACGTCGGCCGCGTCGATGGCCATGACCCATGTCGTGGCCACCACGTCTTCTTGCAGCGAGACCTCCGACGGCCCGCACTCGCGGATACCCGTGACGGCCATGCCAACGGGCAAGCTTTCGTCGAGTCGTCGAACCACGGACTCCAGGTCGTCGACGGCGTCGGCCAGCGTGACGTCGAGCAATTCCACCAACGACTCGGCGCCGGTGGGAAGCGCCAATCCGAACGCCATTTTCAAACGTGGGGTGAAACCAGTCGACATCGCCACCGGCACCTCGGCCTTGCGCAACGTGCGTTCCCAGATGCGCGCCACGTCGCGGTGACCCGTGAAACGGATCTTTCCCAACTTCGAGTAGCTGACACGAACCTTCATGACGTCACCCGCGACCCGCGCTCATGACGTCGTGGTTCACGAGGCCCGGCTTCGGTCGCAAGGAGATCGGAACCGATCCGCCGAAGGTCAGATTCTGACCGGTGCCCTGACTGCCACCAGCGGGAGCAACGGGCGAGGCCACGATGTGCTCGAGTCCGTCCCCGGTGCACACGCCGCAGTCGTAGCACGGCGTCCAACGACAATCCTCGAGTCCGGCCTCGGCCAATGCCGATCGCCAGTCCTGCCACAAGAAGTCATGATGAAGACCGGCCGACAGGTGATGCCACGGAAACACTTCGTTCTCGTCACGATGCCGAGTGACGTACCAATCGACCGACAAACCTTCGGCGGCCATCGCGTCCAGCCAACGGTCGAGATCGAAAAACTCGGACCACTCCTGGAACGTTCCGCCCGCTCGCCACACGCGCTCGATGACGGCTCCGACGCGACGGTCACCTCGACTGGCGATTCCCTCGGCCAGCGTGGCCGCGGGATCGTGCCACTTCACTTGCACACCCTTGGCCTTGCTGGCCGCCTCGCGAACCAATCCGATCTTGCGACGCAATTCGGGAACGCCGTTCTGGCCGAACCATTGGAACGGCGTGTGGGCCTTGGGAACGAACCCACCGACGCTCACGGTCACACTGGCACGATTCGTGTGCTTCTTGCCGATCGAGACGCAACCGGTGGCCAGGTCCACGATCCCTTCGGTGTCGACGTCGGTCTCGGTGGGCAGGCCGGTGAGGAAATACAACTTCATCCGCGACCAACCCGACGAAAAGGCCGACTCGACCGCACCGTACAGATCGTCTTCGGTGATGAGCTTGTTGATCACCGTTCGCAAACGCCACGTGCCCGCCTCCGGGGCGAAGGTCAGACCGCTACGACGACCGCTGGCCACTTTGGCCGCCAAACCGACCGTGAAGGCGTCGACGCGCAACGAGGGAAGGCTGACTGTCGGGGCCCCACAGGCGGTGGGATCCGGAACGATCGACGTCACCACGGATTCGATTCCACTGAAGTCGGCGGTCGACAACGACGTGAGCGAGACCTCGTTGTATCCGGTGCGCTTCAATCCTTCGGTGATCATCGTGCGCACTTGCTCGGCGGGACGTTCACGGACCGGTCTCGTGATCATGCCCGCCTGACAGAAGCGACATCCACGTGTGCACCCACGGAACACCTCGACGGCCAATCGATCGTGAACCACTTCGGTGAGAGGAGCCAACGGGCGCTTGGGATATTGCCATTGTCCGAGATCGGACACGGTGCGTTTCGTGACGAGTTCGGGAACATCGGGATACGCGGGAGTGATGCCCACTACCCGATCGCCGTCGTACTCCACGTCGTACATCGACGGCACGTAGACACCGGGAATCTGGGCGAGTCGACGAAGGACCGCGGACCGAGAACCCTCGGTACGACCCGACGACTTCCATTCGCGCACGACATCGGTGATCTCCCCGATCACCTCTTCACCTTCCCCCAGAACGGCGCAGTCGATGAAATCGGCCATGGGCTCGGGGTTGAACGCGGCGTGTCCGCCGATGATCACCAACGGATGCTCGGGTCGTCGTTGGTCGGCGCGCACCGGGAATCCGGCCAAATCGACCATGTTCAGAACGTTCGTGTACACGAGTTCGGCCGACAGATTGAACGCAAGGATGTCGAACTCGTCCGCGGAGCGGTGGGTGTCCACCGAGAACAACGGGATTCCCCGCTCTCGCATCAGTTTCTCGAGGTCGACCCAAGGCGCGTAGGAACGCTCGGCGACGGCGTCGGGGCGCTCATTCAGGATCTCGTAGAGGATCTGCAAGCCCTGATTGGGCAGGCCGACCTCGTACACATCGGGGTAGGCCAGGAGCCAGGCCACTTTGCCGTGACCGTGCTGGGGCGACGCTGCCCCGTCCTCGCACCCGATGTAGCGGGCTGGTTTGCGCACCCTCGCCAGGAGCGGTTCGAGCCGCGACCAGAGGGATGACATGACTCCCAAAGTGTACCGGCGACCCCGAACCGCCACAGGTCGGACCTGTGGATAACCGCGCCCCCGACGGTGATGTCAGCGCAAACGGCGCATGTGGACGCTTTCGACCAAGCCGATCATGATGGCGAAGGCGATCAACGACGACCCGCCGTAGCTCACGAAGGGCAGGGGCACCCCGGTCACCGGCATGATTCCCATGGTCATGCCGATGTTCTGGAAGGGCTGCCACAGGATCATCGAAAAGGCCCCGAGGGCGATGAACTGACCGAGCCTGGTCCGCGACAGCCGACCGACGCGCCAGATCCGCCACAACAGCAAGGTGAAGAGCGACAGGGTGACCCCCGCCCC
>JAURHL010000203.1 GCA_030833305.1 Acidimicrobiales bacterium
ACACCGTTCACGGGGGGAAAATTCATGACGAAGTCCGATGTCTATGTCGTGGTCGTGGGAGCCGGCTTCGCCGGCATGTACCTTCTGCGCCAGTTGCGCCAGAACGGATTCAGTCATCGTGTCCTCGAGGCGGCGGACGACGTCGGTGGAACGTGGTACTGGAACCGCTACCCCGGTGCCCGCTGCGACATCTCCACCACCGACTACCAGTACACCTGGGACCCCGAGTTGCACGAGCAATGGACGTGGTCCGAGAAGCATGCCGCCCAACCCGAGATCCTGCGCTACGCCCAATTCGTCGCCAAGAAGCACGATCTGTACTCGGGCATCGACTTCGACGTTCGTGTGAACGGCGCGGAATGGAACGACTCCACCAAGAAGTGGTCGATACACACCTCGACGGGCGAGACCATCACCTGTCGTCACTACGTGATGGCCACCGGTTGTCTCTCGGTCCCCAAGGAACCCGACATCGCCGGAACCGATCGATTCCGGGGCGACGTCTACGTCACCGGTCGTTGGCCCCACGAGGGCGTGGATTTCACGGGCAAGAAGGTGGCCGTCATCGGCACCGGTTCGTCGGGAATCCAGTCCATCCCCCTCATCGCCGATCAAGCCAGCGAACTCGTGGTGTTCCAGCGGACACCGAACTTCTCCATCCCCGCCCTCAACGGGCCACCGCCGCAATATCGGCTCGACCGCCTGAAGGCCGACCGCGCCGCCTACGAGGCCGAGGCGAAGCAGTCGATGTCCGGCGTGCCCATGACCCTGCCCACGATGTCGGCGCTCGGAGTTCCTCGGGAAACGGCTTTCGAGATGCTGGAGGTCGCCTGGAACAAGGGCGAGCTGCTCGAACCGGGTGCGGTCTTCACCGATGTGGGAACCAATCGGGTTGCCAACGAGGTGGTGGCCGACTTCATGCGCGAGAAGATCCGCGCCGTGGTGAAGGATCCCGCCACCGCCGAACTGCTCTCCCCGCGCAAACACCCCTACGGGACCAAGCGTCCGTGCATGGACACGAACTATTTCCAGACGTTCAACCGACCCCATGTGCGCCTGGTCGATCTCAACACCAGCCCGATTCACACCATCACCGAGACCGGCATCGACTTCGGCGGCGAGTCGCACGACTTCGATGCCATCGTCTACGCCACGGGTTTCGACGCCATGACGGGCGCCATCGTCAACGTCGACATCACGGGCAAGGACGGCGTGACGTTGAAGCAGAAGTGGGAACACGGTCCGCACAACTATCTGGGACTCACCACGGTCGGCTTCCCGAACCTCTACATGATCACCGGACCGGGCAGCCCGTCGGTGCTCTCGAACATGATGGTGTCCATCGAGCAGCACGTCGACTGGATCACCGACACTCTCGTCGACTTGCGCGACAAAGGGTTCGACACCATCGAGGCCACACCGTTCGCCGAAGAGGCCTGGCGCAAGCACTGCACCGACTGCGCCGACATCACGCTGTTCCAGGAGACCGACTCCTGGTACATGGGAGCCAACGTGCCTGGCAAGCCGCGAGTGCTCTTTCCCTACATCGGTGGTGTGGGTCGCTATCGCCGTATCTGCGACGAGGTTCGCGCCCGTGGCTACCTCGGCTTCGTGCTCGAAGGCGACGGCAAGCGACAAGTGAACGACGGTCCGATCCGCGAGATCCAACCTGACGTGGAGATGGTCGTGGACATGATGGCCTCACTCGGCCTGCCCCCCATCGAGTCCATGAGTCCCGTCGATGCGCGGGCCTTCTCCGAAGCCTCCTCGGCCATGCGCCCGCCCGGCCCCGACGTCGGCGAGATCGTCGACGGTGTCCTGCCGGGCGCCGGAGGTGACCTGAGCTACCGGCTCTATCGACCCGCCTCCCCCGGACCGCATCCGGTCGTCGTCTATTTCCACGGCGGTGGCTGGGTGTTCGGCAGCCACACCTCCGATGACCCGCTGTGTCGGGCCCTGTGCTCGCTCGCCGACGTGATCATCGTGTCGGTCGACTATCGCCACGCACCCGAGAATCGGTTCCCCGCCGCCGCCGACGACGGATACGCCGCCTTGTGCTGGGTCGCCGAACACGCGGAGGCTCTCGGTGGACGCCCGGACCAACTCGCCGTGGCGGGCTGGAGCGCCGGCGGCAACGTGGCCGCCGTGGCCGCCCAGACGGCGCGCGATGCCGGCGGACCACGTTTGAGCGGACAACTGTTGCTGACACCCGTCACCGACGGATCGCGCCAACATCCGTCCCATGACGAGAACGCCAGCGGCTTCATCCTCACCAAGTCGCTCATGGAATGGTTCTGGAATCACTACGCCGACCCCTCCGAGCGCACGAGCCCCAAGGCGTCCCCGTTGCTGGCGGCGAACCTCGCCGACTTGCCGCCGGCGATGATCGTCACCTGTCAGTTCGACCCACTGCGCGACGAGGGCGACGCGTACGCGGCGGCTCTTCGGGCCGCCGGTGTGCCCGTGCAACACCTGAAGGCTCGCGGACACGTCCACACGTCCCTCACGATGGTCGACATGTTGCCTTCGGGCGCCGGACCCCGAAAGAAGATGGCCGACGCACTGAGGGGATTCTTCGCCTGACGGGTATCCACCGTGCGCGGGAACCGCGCCATTACGGTTTGCCTCATGGCACCTCGTTCCGGAGACGCAGAGAGTGAACTGCTCCGGCAGTACCTCGACGACATCGGCACGTATCCGTTGCTCAACGCCGATGACGAGCGTCGCTTGGCCGCCATCATCGTCGAATCCCGCGTGGCCCAGGAACGCCTGGACACCGAGCCGGCACCGAAGGGTCGCGAACGCACCGAACTGAACCGCGTCGTGCGCGCCGGTGACGCCGCGCGCGCCGAGTTCATCCAGTGCAACCTGCGTCTCGTCGTCAGCGTCGCGCGTCGCTACGAAGGTGCCGGTCTCGGCCTACTGGACCTCATCCAGGAAGGCAACCTCGGCTTGATGCGCGCCGTCGAGGGTTTCGACCACCAGAAGGGCTTCAAGTTCTCCACCTACGCCACGTGGTGGATTCGCCAGTCCATCGGTCGTGCGCTCGCCGACTCCTCGCGGACCATCAGGGTGCCCTCGCACGTGCGCGAGGTGTACTCGCTCATCGATCAGAGCACCGACAAACTGGCCGCCGAACTCGACCGCCAACCCACCGTCGAGGAGGTCGCCGAGTTGTCGGGCGTCAGTGCCGAGCGGGTGGCCTTGGTGCGCCAACATCGTCGGCCCCTCGTGTCGCTGTCCACCCCTCTCGACGCCGAGGGCGAGACCGAACTGGGCGAGATCATCCCCGACGAGGGAGCGGTTTCGCCGTACGAAGCCGCCGCGGCCGCCTTGGAAAAGCGAGCCCTCACCGAGCAACTGCGCCGTCTCGAGGAGCGCGAAGAGGAAGTCTTGCGGGCCCGGTTCGGGATCGACGGCGTGCCCCTGACGCTGGCCGAGATCACGGCCCTGCAGGCGGGCAAGACCGGCGCGCTGATCGGATGGTCGGCGACGGCGGGGGCGATCCTTGCGGGTGCCGACCCCGCGCCGCTTGCGGCATATGCCCGCGCACTCG
>JAURHL010000204.1 GCA_030833305.1 Acidimicrobiales bacterium
AAGCCAGTGGAGGTGTGGTGAGCACCATGGTCCGAGTGGTCATCGTGGGCGACCGGGGTCGCGACGGCGGTATCAGCCATGGCTCGCGACCTCCAAGTCGGTGCCGGTGGTCGGCGGGTCGTAATCATCGTCGGTGGCGGTGTGCGGTTCCATGCCCCATCCGTACAGGGAAACGAGCGCCAAGAGCGCGCCGCCGGCGATCAGCAGGATGTTGTAGATCACGCCGTAAGCCATGATCGGCAGCGCGAAGGCCAAGAGGATCGGCCAATACGAGGGCGACGGCAAGTGGATGTGCTTCTCCGCGTTGGCCTCCTGCTCGGCGAGGAGATCCTCGGCGGTGGCGACCTGGTGGTAGTCGTGGTGATCCTCGGTGCCGCGATCCTCGTACTTGCGGTGGAAGAACTCATCGAGGTGACCGACGGTCGGGATCGCGTCGAAGTTGTGCTCCTTCGGCGGGCTCGCGGTCATCCACTCAAGCGAGCGAGCGTCCCACGGGTCAAGCGGCGCGGGTTGGGTGCCCTTGCGGTGCGACACGTAGATGTTGATGAGGAACAGCAGCCCGCCGAGGCTGAGCACGAGCGAGCCGATGGAGGCGATGAGATTCCAGAAGCCGATGTTGAAGAAGCCCTCGCCAGCCCGGTTCTCAGTCCAGACGTACATACGGCGTGGCTGTCCCTGAAGGCCGACGATGTGCATCGGCCCGAACGTCAAGTTCATCCCGATGATGGTCAGCCAGAAGTTCCACTTTCCGAGACGCTCATTCAGCATCTTGCCGAACATCTTCGGCCACCAGTAGTAGAGGCCGGCGAAGAGACCAAGAACGGCCCCACCGAAGATGACGTAGTGGAAGTGGGCGACGATGTAATAGGTGTCGGTCTGCTGAGTATCCGACGGGGCGACCGAGTGGGTGACGCCCGAGAGTCCGCCGATGGTGAACTGAACGATCACACCGACCGCGTAGAGCATCGGAGTGGCGAAGCGGATCTTGCCGTTCCACATCGTCAGGGTCCAGTTCACGATCTTCACGCCGGTCGGGATGGCGATCGCCATGGTCGCGACCGAGAACACCGCGACCGAGATGGGGCCGAGACCGGAGGCGAACATGTGGTGCGCCCACACCCCCCAGCCGACGAATCCGATCGCCGCGCCCGAGAAGACGACCAGCGGGTAGCCGAACAGCGGCTTCTTCGAGAAGACCGGCAACACCTCGGACACGATGCCGAAGGCCGGGAGCACGATGATGTACACCTCAGGGTGACCGAAGATCCAGAACAGGTGCTGCCAGAGCAGCGGGTCGGCGCCGGCCTCGACGGAGAAGAACGTAGCGTCGAACGAGCGCTGGAACATCAGCAGGAACAGCGCGACGGTGATCACCGGCATGGCGAAGAGCAGCAGGAACTGCACCACCATGACCATCCACGTGAAGATCGGCACCTTCATCAAGCTCATGCCGGGAGCCCGCATGTTGATCACCGTCACGATGAGGTTGATCGCGCCGGTCAACGAGGCGATACCGGTGATCTGGAGGCCAAGCGCCCAGAAGTCGACACCGTTGGTCGGTGAGAACGCCACCGAGGAGTTCGGGGCGTACATAAACCAGCCGCCATCGGCCGCCCCACCGAGAATCCACGAGGTGTTGAGGAAGAGCCCACCGAAGAGAAAGGCCCAGAAGCCGAACGCGTTGATTCGCGGGAAGGCGACATCGCGGGCACCGATCTGCAGCGGCACCATGTAGTTGGCAAACGCGGCCGCCATCGGCATCACGAAGAGGAACACCATCGTGGTGGCGTGCATGGTGAACATCTGGTTGTACTTGTCGGCTGACAGGACGGTGCCGTTCGGGCCGGCCAACTGGGCGCGGATCAGCAACGCCTCGATGCCGCCGATGATGAAGAAGGCCATGGCGACCACGCCGTACATGATCCCGAGCTTCTTGTGGTCGATCGTGAACAGCCAGGACTTCCACCCAGTGGTCTCAACCGGCCGGCGGAACACGCCATAGGAGGTGGACGGGATCGCGACCGCCGGCACCGACGGGGAGTCGAGGGCCGGCGCGCTCGGACGTTCGATAATGGCCATCAGATCCTCACTTCCGCTCGAGGAGGTACGCGATCAACTGGTCGATCTGATCCTCCGAGAGGGCCAGATAGGGCATGCCGCGGGTCTTGCCGTCGGTCTCCGACAGCATCTCCGGGTCGGCGTACATCGGCTTCTTCGCTGGGGAGTTCCGCAGCCACTCTCGCAGCTCGATCTCGTTGAGACAGTCCTCAGTGACACCCTCGAGGTAGCGGTCGCCGAACTCGGACGGGTCGGCCTCCCAGACGTCGGCACGGCATTCGTCGGTGAGTAGGTCGTAGGTGGCGCCAGCGAACGTGTTACGTCCCATCAGGTTGGTCAGGTTCGGCGCAGCACCGCTGTACACGAACTGGTCGGGATAGGACACGACGAGACTGTCATCGGATGGATCGTCGGTGCCTCGGTCGTCGACCAGCCCGTTGACCTGATGGCAGCGCGCGCATTGGGCGATGTAGGTCGCCTCGCCCTCCGCTGCGAGCGTGCCCTCGGCAGGCGCGGTGTAGGGCTCGAGTTCGTTGTCAAGCCACCGCTGGAAGTCAGCCGGCTCAAGGGCGATGGTCTCCATGCGCATGTTGGCGTGCGAGAGGCCGCAGAACTCGGTGCACTGCCCCGCGTAGATGCCCGGCGTGTCGGACTGGAGCCTGAGGTAGTGCACGCGGCCCGGAACCATGTCGCGCTTACCGTTGAGACGCGGGATCCAGTAGCTGTGGATGACGTCACGGCTGGTTCCCCTGAGCAACACCTTCGTGCCGGTCGGAATGACCACCTGACCCGAGGTGATGATTGGTGAGGCCTCAGCGACGGAGGGAGTGAACCCGCAGATCGTGCCATCGGCCGCGACCGGATAGTCGTACTCCCACCACCACTGCTGACCGGTGACGTTGATGATGCACTCGGTGTCATCGGTGTCGGCGAGAGCCATGACGACACCGACCGTCGGGATGGCGATCGTGGTGAGGATGACCGCCGGAATGGCGATGAAGAGGTACTCAAGCCACGCCTTGCCGTGCGTCTGCTCGGGCATCGCCTGACCGCGATCTCGGAACTTGACGACGATCCAGGCGATGAACGCAAGGACGATCACTCCGACGATGCCGGCCACCATGAAGATCGGCCACTGAAGGTCGTGGATCATCTGGGCGTTTTCGCCGGCCGGCTTCCACGTGTCCTGAGGGGCATCGGAAGCACACGACGACAGGAGGATCGCGCCAGCGACCGCTGCGATCAGACGACGGGGGGTGATCACAGATCGCATCCTAGGGTTGGTCCGGACAACGTGCCGAGTGAAGCGAGCATGACTCATGGCACGACCACCTCAAGCGAGGCCGAGTCGACACCCGGCACGGTGAAGCGGTAGCCACCGATTGCCTCAACCTCAGGTGCGAA
>JAURHL010000205.1 GCA_030833305.1 Acidimicrobiales bacterium
TGCACCGGCGCCGGACGGAACGTGACGAAACGGGCGCCCTTGTTCAAAACCAGCTTCAGTTCCTCGAGCGCCTTGACGGGATCGACCAACGACATCAACGGGCCGGTGAGGATGCGGCCGTCGCGGTTGTAACCCCAGTCCTCGTCGAGCCACAGGTTGTAACTGTGGAACGCGGCGTAGAGCATGTCGGGGTTGTCGCGCATCATCTCTTCCAGACCGAGACCGAGGCTGGGCAACACCCACGCCAGATCGACACCCTGTTCGTCGAGCTTGCGCACACGCGCGTCACGATCACGAGCCGCGGGCGGAATGGGTCCCATCTCGATGATGTCGCGCATCTCGAGCCCGTCGTGGTTCTGGGCGCGGAAGTACATCTCCAACGATCCCGGCTGACCCACGGGGTCGTAGGTGGGGTTCGGGATGAGGGTGAGCAGCTTGTTGTTCACCAACATGGTCTTGCGACCGTCGACCTCGATCCAGTGCACCGCGTGGCGATGTTCGCGCGGCAGGTGGCGGGTGACGGCGTCATGGGCCTCGTAGTAGTGCTGATCGGCGTCGCTCAATCCGTAGGTGACGTCCGCGGGCACCTTGCGCTCGACTGTCATCGTTCCCGTTCCTGCCGACATGGTGGTCACCTTCCCGTCCCGGGCGCCGAAAGTTTCTGACGCCTCGTCAGATTCTATGATCCCACGGGGCGAAGTGGAAGACTTCACCCCACAGTCGTGACCTCGGTCCCGCGCCTTCGGGTCGACGGACCCGGGTCGAGAAGGAGTCGCCCATGGAGATTTGGCAGGTCACGGCCCGCGAGGCCATCCGCGATCTGGTGACTCGGTACAACGCCAACGGCGACACCGGACGTTTCGCCCGGGTGCGCGAACTGTTCGTGGACGACGCCGTGATGACCATCCAGGGCGTCCCCCATCGGGGCATCGAGGCGATCATGGCCGTCTTCACCGGCACGACGGAGTCCACACCCGGCCTGGCGCACGTTCGCCATTTCGTGGCCACCCACCAGATCGACCTGATCGACGAGGAACACGCCACGGGGCGCGCCTATTTCGCCGTCCTCACCGACGTGGGTCTCGATCACTGGGGACGCTACGTGGACGAGTACCGACGCGTGGATGGCCGCTGGCTGTTCGCGTCGCGCGCGGTGACCCTCGACGGTCAGGTGCCCGAATCGCTGTTCCCGCGCACCGTGTGACGTCGGCTCAGGGGCGGAACGCGGACCGCGGACGCTGCACGAACTCGAAGGGCACTCCGTCGGGGTCGTTGAGGAAGCAGATCCACATGTCGGGCACCTTCGTGCCCGACAACTCGACCTGACGAGGTTCGCGTTCGAAGGTCCAACCGGCGGCCAGGAACTCCTCGTACGAACGGACGGTGTCGTCGACACCCACGGCGGTGCGGAACAGACCGGCCTGGTTCGCGTGCTCGGGATGACGACCGTGCGAACGCGGGTTGTTCCATTGCGTGAGCACCACCTCACACGGCTCGTCGGGCAGACGCATCCGGACGATCGACGCCGAGGCATCGGCTTGGTCGACGCCGACGTGCGCGCCCGTCGTCCACTCGTGACGCGCCACCTCCTCGAAACCGATGCCGCGGTACCACGGCAGCGAGGTCTCGAGGTCGGTGATGGTGATGCGCAGGTGACGCATGCGCGACTCCCCCGCCGGAACGGACGCGTCCTCGAACATGTCGAACAACGTGCCGGTGGGATCGGCCATGGTCACCCAACGGTCGGTCCAATCCGTGCGACCTTCGGCCACCACGGTGCAACCGGCGGCGTTCATGCGGCTCAACGTGTCGGCCAGGTCGGGCACGGCCACACCGAGCGACTGCATGCCCACGTGCGTGGCGTCGCGCATGGGAGTTCCGATGACCGTGGGCGAAACCCACTCCTGCACCTCCACCGACGGGCTGGTGCGGGGGCCGCGTTTGTCGTACACGAACGCTGCCCCGCTGACGATCTCGCCCTCGATGCCCAGCAACGAGCCGTCCGAGGGGTGCAACGGATTGCGCATGACCTCGCGCATGTCGAGCACGTTCACCAGGAAGTCGACGGCCTCGTCGGTGTCGTCGCAGCAGTAGCACATGTGCAGGAAACGTCGGGCGGGCGGTTCGGGCGCGTTGGTCACGACTTGCGACAGTACCCCACCGACCCCGCTCACCTGCCAGAATTGGCGACGACCAGTGCCTGAACTCGGAGACATGATGCAAGAGCGAATCGACGGAGAACGACTGGACGGCAAGGTGGCGCTGGTGACCGGCGCCAGTCGCGGAATCGGAACCGCCATCGCTCGTCGTCTCGCCGCCGAGGGCGCCACCGTGGCCTGCACGGCGCGCACCATGGAACCGGACCCGCGTTATCCCGGCACGTTGCGCGAGACCGTGGAGATGATCGAGAAGGCGGGCGGCAAAGCCGCGGCGTTCAAGGGCGACCTGTCGAACGCCGACGATCGCAAGGGTTTGGTCGACGAGGTGCGCTCCGCGCTGGGTCCCATCGACATCCTGGTGAACAACGCCGCCGTCACCTTCTTCTTGCCCATCGACACCTTCCCGGAGAAGCGCTTCAAGTTGATGATCGAGACCCAGGTGTGGAGCACCATCGATCTGGCCCAACAGGTGATCCCCGACATGCGTTCGCGGGGTGCGGGGTGGATCCTGAACATCTCGTCGCGCGCGGCCGTGAAGCCCATGGGGCCTCCGTTCGAGGAGTTCTACAAGACCGGCAACTCGTCGGTGTACGGACTGTGCAAGGCCGCGCTGGAACGACTGTCGTTGGGCATGGCCGCCGAGCTGTTCGACGACAACATCGCGGTGAACACCCTGGCCCCTTGGGACAACGTGCCCACGCCGGGAGCGGGCGTGCACGACCTCGTCGAGAAGTACCGCCTCGAGCCCGAGGAGATCATCGCCCAGGCGGCTCTCGAGCTGTGCGCGGCCGAGCCCAAGACCCTCACCGGTCGTGTCGCCTACAGCCAGAGCCTCATCCAGGAACTCGGCGTGACTCCGCACGCCCTCGACGGTCGCCCGTTGGGCACCTGGCCCCGCGCCCACTGACGCACATGTCGAACATTCGCCGCGGGGTGTGGACCAACTGGGCGGGCAACCAAACAGCACGGCCGTCGGCCGTTCACCGGCCCGCGAACGAGGATGAACTGTCAGCGATCGTGTCGCGCGCCGCCAACGATCGCACCACGGTGAAGGCTCTCGGAAGCGGGCACAGTTTCACCGCCACGTCGGTCACCACGGGGGCCATGATCGACATGAGTCGACTGGGTCGGTTGATCGCCGTCGACCGCGCCGCCTCCACCGTGACCGTGGAGGCCGGCATCACCATCGCCGACCTGAACCTGTTGTTGAACGGTCTGGGACTGGCGTTGCCCAACCTGGGCGACATCGCGTATCAGACCATCAGTGGCGCCATCGCCACCAGCACCCACGGCACCGGGCG
>JAURHL010000206.1 GCA_030833305.1 Acidimicrobiales bacterium
GTCCATTGGCCGCCGCCGACGGCGTTGTGCGCCTCGACGATCTGGTCGCCCGTGGTTTCGTGATCGCCCCCCGCAGGGCCGGAGCCTGGACCCCCCCGACACCGGTCCCGGTATGGAGCGGCTCGCGCCTCGACCGACTGCTTCGCGAGATCCGATGACCGTTTACCTCGACACCTCGGCGTTGGTTGCTGTCACCGTCGACGGTGCCGCACGAAACGTCGTGATCGACGCACTCGAACACGACACCGACTGGTGTTCGTCGGCACTGTCGATCGGCGAAGCAATGGCACTCGTCACTCGTCTCACCGACGAAGTGGTGTTGCAGAACGATCTCGAAGATGCCGTGCGGCTGTTATGGGATCGCATGGCCGTCGTGCCGGTGGATCAGTTATGCCTCGATCGTGCAGCACGCATCACACGCGAGCAACCGGTGAAGATCGCCGACGCGATTCACCTCGCCGCCGCCGATCGACTCCCCCGGCCGATCACGTTCGTCACCTTCGATCCGGCACAGATTCCGGTGGCTCTGTCGATGGGATTCGACGTCGCGTCGACGTGATGTGTCTTCGCCAATCAGGCGAAGGGGAAGTCGACACCGGACTTGATGGCGTCCTGCAAGGCATCGATCAAGGTCGCGATATCTACCCAGTCAGGGTTACCCGGATTGATGAAGGGCGGCGCAAGTCCGACCGATTCCTGAATATTCACGCCTGATCGCAGACGGTCGGCGAGAAATGCGAACTCGTCGGTCGACAACGACGTACGCACCGACTCGCGCATCACCTTGGCCAAGTCGGGAAACTTGAGAAGCACCTCGCTGCCCGAGGTCTGAGCGGCCAGTTGTTCGAGCAGGTGTCGCTGGCGGCCCATCCGGCTGTAGTCACTGTCAGCGGCACGTGAGCGCACGTAGCCGAGGGCGAGCGTGCCGTCGAGCTGCACCTCGCCCGGGCCGATCAGATCGGGGTATCGATACTTCGCTCCTGGCACGTTGCCCGGCATGGGTATGCGCTTGTCGAGCGTGACGGTCACTCCTCCGAGTGCGTCGATCAAATCGAGGAAACCTTGCATGTTCACCAGCACGTAGTCGTGGATGGTGACGTTCATCGAGTGGGCGATACCCGAAGCAAGGGCGATCGCCTCCGGAGCGAGGTCACCCCGCAGGTATTGCGCTGCGATATCGGGATGGGCGTACACGTAGGGGTACACCGCGTTGGTGAGATCGTCGAAGCCGCGCGGGAACTCGTCGTGCATGGGCGAACCATCGGGGAACTCGAGTCCACGCAAGTTTCTCGGAATCGAAATCATGGCGATACGTCCCGAGTCGCGATGTACCGACACCAAGATCATCGTGTCGGTACGAAGGGCCCAACGGCCCGGGCCTTCGTCGCCACCCAGAAGAAGAATGTTGTGGAACTCGTCGCCGTCACCGGCCGAAGCGCCGATACTCGAAAACGCCAGCGGATCCGAACCACCCGATGTGACGAATACGTCGTTGATCACGTCGGTGAGTTGGTCGGCGCGCACCACCGAGAAACCGGCCGGAAAGGCCACGACCAACGTGCCGAAAACCGCGACGAACGATGCCAATCGCTTGCGAGTGCCCGGATGGCGATTGTTGATCACCTCGATCACAGCGACGAGCCGCGTGAGCACGAAAAGCGCACAAAGGATCTGCACGATCAAAAGAACCGTGGTGTCGAGAACCAGACTCGTGATGCGATCACGGCGCACGTAACCAACGACCACTGCGGCGATCGGCGCCAGTACACCGAAAAAGAGAAGCAACCACGACACCAGGCGTCGACGCATGAACGATGGGGCGCCGGGCATGATCAGCGACGCGATCACGGCGCGCGTGGGCCCGCGCTTTACGGCCGCCTTTTCCGTTTCTCCCGTTTCAGGAATCGGATGTGCAAGGTCGGCAGTGGGTGAACCTGGCGCGGGCGGCGGCAGGTTCTGCCAATCGGAATCACCGGGGGGTGGGGTCACGGCGACACGCTAGGAGAAGCATCACTCCAAGTGGTGTCGTCCCCCCGGTTCTCGACGAACTCTTGACCTGTTCCAGATGGGAGACTGGTGCTATGGCACAGCCCAACACTCTCCATTGGCACGATTCCTCGGTCGAGGTACACAAGTTGGTGGTCGGCCCCTACGACAACAACGTGTTCGTCGTTCGATGCCACCAGACCGGTGACGCCGTTCTCATCGACGCCGCCAACGAGCACGAGAAGTTGCTCGAGTTGTGCTCGGCGCTCGGCGTGAAGCGAGTGCTCGAAACTCACGGTCACCACGACCACATTCAGGCCGTCCCAGCCATGCGCGAGGCTGGATTCGAAGTCGCCGTCACTGCACTGGATGCGCCGATGCTCGCCGACGTGGGATACGACGTATTTCTCGATCACGACGACGTCGTCGAGGTGGGGCGGCTACGCCTTCGTGCCATTCACAACCCTGGTCACACGCCAGGCTCGATCTCGTTCCACGTGGAAGGCACACCATTGCTCTTCACCGGAGACACCTTGTTCCCGGGAGGACCAGGCGCCACCAAGTTCCCGGGTGGATCGTTCGAGACCATCATCTCGTCGATCGACGACTTGCTGTTCCCCTTCCCCGATTCGACGATCGTGCTGCCCGGACACGGCACCGACACGACGATCGGTGTCGAGCGGCCGCACCTGCAGGAGTGGGTCGACCGTGGTTGGTGAGCCGTTGCGCTACGACGAACGTCCGCCCGACCACACCCCCATTCACACGTCAGAACTGCCCGCCACGCCCGTGCGCGATCGCAACATCGTGGCCACGGCCTGGATCGAAGCACCTGCCGAACTGCTCGAGCTCGGTGCCGATCTGCCCGGATCACCGGTTGCCGAATACAAGCGACGCATCAAACGGTGGCTGTTGTGGCGCGCCGGCCCGGCCACCGATGCCGACGCCCGGTATTGGGCGTGCGATACCGACGACTTCACCCGACAGTTCGTTTTCCGCTTGCTTCCGGACGGCACCGGCAACGGGGTAGGCCCGAGTGGTACACGTCACGAACGCTTCCGCCCGTGGAAAGAAGACCTCCGGGATTCGTAGTGTGAACCCATGGCCATGACCTCGGGAGCGCGTTTGGGTGGCATGGTTCCGTCGGCCGAGGTATTCGCTCCGGGTCGCGTCACCGAGTGGGTGCAGTCCGACGGGCGACTGCAGTCCGATGTGCGCGCTGAAGTTCGTCGTATTCCGTCGTGGCGCAACGCCCTGTCGGTCGTGTCGGTGTACACGCAGACGATCGGTCTCGTCATGTTTGCGGTGTGGGCCGGACCGTGGGCGTGGCTACCCGTCTTCGTGCTGATGGGCCGAGCACATGCGCAGTTCGCCTCGTTGATGCACGAAGCCGCGCATCGACTGTTGTTCCGCAACAAACGTGCCAATGATCTCGCCGGTCGCTG
>JAURHL010000207.1 GCA_030833305.1 Acidimicrobiales bacterium
AGCGATTGGTTGGGCAACGAGGCCAGTGCCAACTGGGCACGAGCGCGTCACGCCGCCGTTCGGTCGGCGTTCGACGTCTTCTGGGACGCGGATCGCGGTGTCTACATCGACCACATCGTCGGAGGAGCGAAGCGGCGTGAAGCCGCACAACATCCCGGGGCGATGGCGATCGTGGCCGGGCTCGTTCCCTCCGATCGGATGACGCGCGTGATCGAGGGCATCACCGATCGGCGTCGTTTGATCCGTCATTCGTTCGTGATGGATCGACTCACGGTCGACGGCGACGGGCAGGGATTCGTGTACCTCATGAACGGTTTTCCGCCCGACCCTCCGTGGGACGTGGAAAACCAGATGGTCGAGGCCGAGCCGTTCTTCCAGTACGTGGTTCACGAGGCGATGGTCGCCGCGGGCCGAGCCGATCTGGTGGTCGAGTCGTGCCGCCGGTGGCAGGTGTTCGTGGACGCCGGCGAGACCACCTGGCCCGAATGCTGGGTGGGCGGCACGCGGTGTCACGGCTGGTCGTCGACCCCCACCGCCGATCTGGTGCGTCACGTCCTCGGGATCACACCGGCCGAACCGGGATACGCCAGCGTGCGGGTGATGCCGGCCTTGGGCGATCTCGAATGGGCCCGAGCCACCGTTCCCACGCCGCACGGCTGGATCACGGTCGAGGCCCACGCCGATGGACGGCTGTTCGTCGACAGCCCGGTACCGGTGGTGGGCGCCTGAACACCTTCGGGTGCGAGGTGATACCCTGCTCGCATGATCGCAGCACTGGGTTCGACCGAAATCATCGCCATTTGTGCGGTGGTCGTTGTTCTGTTCGGCGGAACGAAGATCCCCAAGTTGGCTCGCAACCTGGGTCAGGCCCAGAAGGAGTTCAAGAAGGGTCTCACCGAAGGCGCCAA
The DNA here is from genome assembly GCA_030833305.1 of Acidimicrobiales bacterium. Taxonomy (GTDB): domain Bacteria; phylum Actinomycetota; class Acidimicrobiia; order Acidimicrobiales; family Ilumatobacteraceae; genus Casp-actino8. The sequence goes on from JAURHL010000207.1 coordinate 909, forward strand.
GGACGACGACTCCGCGAAGGAGTGATCGCTATTTAGCGGCGATCGACAAGGTGAGTCGACGTCGCTTGCTGATGCGGCGACGCTCGCGCTCACTGCACCCACCCCACACACCGTGGTCGATGTGGTTCTCGAGCGCATACTCGAGGCACTGATCGGTGACCGAGCAGGTGGCGCAGATCTTTCGAGCACGGTCCACACCCACGCCGTCGCTCGGGAAGAACGTGTTGGGGGGGTAGGCCCGACACGCACCCTGGGCCATCCAGGAATCGATGGTCTCGTCGTTCATGTTGTTGTCTCCTTGTGCGAAGTTGGTTTCCGCCCGCTTCGCCCGCTGAGAAGCTGTTCGTTGGTTCGCGATGTTCGGTCAGTTGTCTGACGTTCCCACCGGCTCCTCGGTTCCAGCCACGCCCAGTCAAGCACGGGTATCTGACGACCTCCAGTCGGCAGGTCCTGATTCCGGTCCGATCTCACGAGTCGGACACGCCGTTGCCGCCGGTAGGGTTGGGCTGACCAGCGGTTTTCCCCGGTCTCGGGCTCCTCGGATGGAACGTGAGAATTCGGAAATAACCTCTGACCAGCACCTTGTCCCGATCCCGAACAGAACGATGGAGCCGCCATGTCGGACACTTACACCAGCACCGAACCCGCCCGAGCTCACGTCCGGATCGTGTTCCTCGGACCGGTGGCGCCGCATTGGGACGTCGTGGGGGACTTCGGTGACCGCACCCTGGTCGACGAGTTCCGCACCCGGGCCCTGGCGCGCTTGGTGCTGTTGCCCTACACCGACCCCCAGTTCAAGCGGAACCGTGAGCGCATCATGCGCGACGGTGAGCGCGAGAACATCTCGGTCGAGTGGGATCTGGGCTTCGACGAGTCCCTCATCGAGGGTGCTCCCGGCGGTCGCTGACCCTCCACCGGGTCGAGCGAGGCGTCGACGGGGGTGAATTCTCGGTGAAGCACCCCGCACAGCCCGATGTCGTCGTGTCTACTGTTCGCACCGTGAGTGATCCGACCCCCAGCGGCCTGCCCCGCAACATCATCAACCGTGAGTTGAGCTGGCTCGACTTCAACGAACGGGTGTTGCGCATGGCCACCGAGCCGGGAATTGCGTTGCTCGAGCGGGTGAAGTTCTGTTCCATCTTCTCGTCGAATCTCGACGAGTTCTTCCAGGTTCGCGTGGCGGCCATGACCGACCAGGAAGCCGCCGGCATCACCGCGTTGTTGCCCGACGGCATCTCGCCGGCGCGACAGCTCAAGATGGCCCTCGAGCGCGTGCGCGAGCTCTGCGCTCGCCAGCAACGCCTTGCTCTCGACGTTCTGTTGCCACAGTTGGCCCGCGAAGGAATCCACGTGTGTCGTTGGAGCGATCTGACGGCCGAGGAACGATCCGCCTGTGAGCGCTTCTACGAGGAGCGCGTGTTCCCGGTGTTGACACCGTTGGCGGTCGATCCGGCGCATCCGTTCCCGTACGTGTCCAACCTGTCGTTCAGCATCGCGGCCATGATCCGCGACGATGCGACGGGCGAAGAACGTTTCGCTCGGGTGAAAGTTCCGACGCTCTTTCCCCGTCTGTACGAGATCCCGGGAACGACGCGTTTCATTCCCGTGGAGGACGTGATCATCGCGCAACTGGGAACCCTGTTCCCGGGCATGACCGTCAGCCGCACCACCACGTTCCGCGTCACCCGCAACGCGGACCTCACGCTCGAGGACGAGGAAGCCGACGATCTACTGCAGGCCGTCGAGATGGAACTGAGGCGACGCCGTTTCGGTCGGGCGGTGCGACTGGAGATCGATCGCACCGTCGACGCCGAGATGCGGCGATTGCTGATGGAAGAGCACGATCTCTCCGAGCGCGACGTCATCGACGTGGACGGTCTCATCGATCTGACCTGTCTGATGCAGATCCACTCCATCGATCGCCCGGAGTTGAAGGACGATCCGTGGCAGCCGGTCACGGCGGGACGCTTGGCCGCCGCCGAGGAGACCGATCGTTCCATCTTCGCGGTGGTGCGTGAACGGGCGCTGTTGGTGCACCATCCCTACGAGAGCTTCGCCAGCTCCGTCGAGGAGTTCCTGTCCCAAGCCGCCGACGATCCGCGGGTGCAGAGCATCAAGATGACCCTGTACCGCACTAGTGGCGACAGCCCGATCGCTCGTCATCTCATCCGGGCCGCCGAACGTGGCGTGCAGGTCGCGGTGTTGGTCGAGCTGAAGGCTCGCTTCGACGAGGCCACGAACGTGACGTGGGCCAAGGCCTTCGAACGAGCCGGCGTTCACGTGGTTTACGGCGTGGTGGGGTTGAAGACCCACGCGAAGTGCGTGTTGGTGGTGCGCGAGGACGCCGACGGATTGCGTCGCTACGTTCATCTCGGAACCGGCAACTACAACTCGCGCACCGCGCGCTTGTACGAGGATCTGGGGTACATCACGTGCGAGCCCGACATCACCGCCGACGCCGCGCAGTTGTTCAACCATCTCACGGGCTACAGCCGCAACGTGGAGTACCAGAAGTT
>JAURHL010000208.1 GCA_030833305.1 Acidimicrobiales bacterium
GTGCTCATCCGGATCTTGAACCAACGGGTCACCGACTCTCCGGCGGCCAGGACGACAGGTGCGTCGTTGACCTGGTTCGGAGGGCCGGATTGTGGCTCCACGCAGGTCGCATGCGATGGTTCGTCGTAGAGGACCCAGTGAGTGCAATCGGAAGAAAGCGCGAGATCGACGTTCGAGACACGGAACGTCAAGACTTCGTCCACGGCGTTCGATCGCCCGTCGAATCGACCGACGAAGCAATCATCGATCGCGCCGGCGGGTCGGTCGACGCGTTCGTCGGTGGCGATTCCGGTCTCGTCACGACGCAACATCGTTCGGAGTTCCCTCGGCGAGGACTCGGGCTTCACGAACCAGGGATGCCAGCCGACCATGACGGGCATGTCCTCCTCGGCCTCCACGGTCAAAAGCATCGAAACCGACCCGCGGCCGACGGAAACGTGATGAATCACGCGTCCGAGGAAGGGCCAATCTGGTCCGAGATCCACGCGCAGTCGCACCGACGAGTCGTCGGCATCGATGACGTCCCAACGACGATCGAAGGTCGTTCCATGAATCGAATGCGGAGCGGCCGACTCGCGAAGACGATGCGAACGACCGCCGAAGGACAGTCGAGCATCGCGAACCCGACCGCAATAGGGGACCATCGGGTAGCAACCCCATCCGAGGGGATGATGGGCGAGGGCATGATCGGCCCCGATCAGTAGCGGTGTTCCGTCGAACACGAGCTGGGTCAGGCGTCCACCGTGATCCGGGTCGATCGTGGCGAGGAGCCGACCGTCGTCGGAGCGGAGAACGTCGGGAACGTGATTGTCCACCCGGTCATTGTTGCCCGTACGCTCGACGCGTGCGAGCACTGGTGCAACGAGTCAAGCGGGCCTCGGTGGATGTCGTCGAGGATACGACGACCACGCGGGTCGGCGAGATCGGCGCGGGTCTGCTGGTTCTCGTCGGCGTGACGCACACCGACGACGAGCGGACCGCTTCGAAGATGGCGGAGAAGATCTGGCACCTGCGCGTGATGGATGACGATCGGGGTGTCATGAACCTCTCGGTGGCCGACACCACCCGCACGATCCTGGTGGTGAGCCAGTTCACGCTGTACGGCGACACGTCGTCGGGGCGTCGTCCGGGTTGGGTGGCCGCGGCCCGTCCCGAACACGCCGAGCCGTTGGTCGACCACGTCGTCGGGGAACTTCGTCGTCTGGGGGCGAACGTGGAGACCGGTCGGTTCCGGACCTACATGAACGTCGAGTCGACGAATGACGGCCCGACGACGGTGATGATCGAGCTGTGACGGGACGAAATCACGCGCGTCGCAGAGGACGTCGACGCGCACGCAACACGCCGAGCAACACCACGGCCAGGGCCGCGATCCAGGGCTTGTCGCCGAATCTCACGTAGACCGAGTCGCCCGTGCGCACCGGAATCTCGCGACTTATCACGGCACGTTCGCTCACCCCCGTTCGCGCGAACACGTCGCCGGTGGGGCTGACGAAGGCACTGAAACCGGTGGGAGCCACCTGAACCACCCAGCGCCCGGTCTCGATGGCCCGCAACCGGGACGAGGCGATCTGTTGCGACTGCAGCACGGTCCAGGTGTAGCTGGAACCATTGGTCGGATTGATGATGAATCCGGCACCGAGAGCCACACCCTCGCGGGCCCGACCACCGAAGAAGACCTCCCATGAGATGACGATCGCGGCGCGTTCGTCGCCGAAGTCGGTGCGGAATTCCAGCACCGCCGGCGTCGTGCCGGCCACCGCGTCGCGTGGCACCTGGTCCACTGGCGCGCCCAGCGATCGCAACAAGCCGCGCATCGGCATGTACTCGCCGAAGGGCACGCGTCGCACCTTGTCGTAGCGATCGAGCACAGTTGCCGACTCGTCCACGATGACCTGGGCATTGGTGAAGCTGTCGTCGTCGACGTCCTCGGTGACCCCGACCGCGAACGGGGTTCCCAACCGCGCCGATTCGCCCGCGATTTCGTCGATCTCGTTGCTGCGATCGAAGTCGGCGACGTCGATGACGTTCTCGGGCCACACGATCAGATCCAGATCGCTCTCGGAGATCGTGGAGGTGGCGGCCAAATGTCGTTCGACGACGTCACGCGGATCGGTGTCGATGGCACGGGTTCCTTGGGGTCCGCCACCTTGCACGGCGGCGATGGACAACGTGCGGCCGGTGTCCTCGGTCCGACTCATCGCCGGGAACGAAACGAGCCAGACGGCGACGACGACGAGCGCGGCGCGACGTCGGGTCGAGCGCACCTGTCGATTGTCCCGACGATGCTCGCGTGGCGCGCGCGCCAGCAGGGCGCCGATCTGCCACGTGACCCATGTGAGCGCGATCACTCCACCGAGGGAGGCGATCCGATGCAGCGGTCCGGCCACCTGGGCGATGCCCAGGGTCGCCAGAGGCACTCCACCGAACGGGAAGATCATCCGCACCACCTCGACGAGCGTGTGCAGAACGGGTCCGGTGATCACCGAGAACCGATCCGTCCGACCACGGGTGATCGTGGCGGCGAGTCCGTGCAGGGACGCGAAGAGGGCCACGGCGATCGGGAAACCGGGTGCGGTCAGGAACCACATCCACGACATGGCCGGCAGGAACCAACCGATTCCGAACGCGAAGCCGGTGGAGAAACGACGACGAGTGGTGTCGGCGGCGTATTCCAGACTGGAGTACATCGCGATCCCGAGGAACGACAGGGGCCACCATCCCCACGGCGGCATGGACGCGGCGACGAACAACCCGGCCACGATCGCCCGGGGCCACGCGCGTCGACGTATGAGGTTCATTCGGTCACCCGACACCGCGCGATCAGGCGTCGATCTGCCGCGAGTAGTTGGCCACCACGACGATGCGCTCGCGGGTCGATCCCGGAGGGTGGCACGCGAAGAGGGTCAAGGTGGCGTCGGTCGTCTGATCGATGATCCAGACATCGGTCGGTTGCACGATGAAGGTGCGATCGACCACGTACACGAAGTCGCCGTCGGCCGACGACAGGAAGATCTCGTCGCCAGACTGCAGTTGATCGAGGTTCCGGAAGGGCTTCTTCTTGCTGACCCGATGTCCGCCCAGTACCACGTTGCCGACCTGACCGGGCATCGCGGTGCCCGGCCACCAGCCCACGCCCTTGTCGAGGGTGGGAAGGGTGACGCCGCGGTAGAGGTTCTGGATGACGTCGATGCGCGGAATGGCGATGGCGCCGACGATCACCTCGGGTTCGACCGTGTCCTCGGGCGGGATGTTCTCCGGTTGGGGCAACGACTGACCCGGGGCGAGCGTGGGTGGACCCGAGTACACCGTGGTGGTGGTCGAGGTGGAAGTGGTGGTGGGAGCAGCCGTCGTGGTGGTGGAAGTGGCGACGGAGGTGGACACCATCACCTCCTCGTTCGACGCGC
>JAURHL010000209.1 GCA_030833305.1 Acidimicrobiales bacterium
AGCCGGTCTTGGCGCGGCCGCACACGTCGTGGCCTTGCAGCGCCACCGGGATGGCTTCGATCTGGATGGCGAACGGATTGGCGAAGCCGCACGCGGCCAAACCGGCGTCGACTTCGGGAGGAACTCCGAGACGAGCGAATCCGGTGGGGGTCTCGACGGGCGGAAGGGCGTTGATGGATGTGAGTGGTTGCGCGGGGCCGGAAACTTCTTCTTGTCCGGCTGGGCGAGGAGGACGGCGTCGACCCCGTGGCGCACCCTTTCTGGGGGTGGGTTCAGTCATGTTGGTCGTCAGGGTATCCCCTGCGATCGACATCGGTGCGTCCGTTGGCGACCGATGTGTCTCCAGGTCCTACTGTTTCGTCCATGCGCGTGCCCTTGACGATCATCGATCACATCCGCCGAGCCGAACTTCTCTACCCCGATCGCGTCGCCGTGGTCGACGAACCCGATCAACCCGCGGAGTCCTGGGGAACCCTCACCTACCGACAGATGGCCGAGCGAGCCCGCGCCCAGGCGGCGGGCCTCGACGAACTGGGCATCGGTGTGGGCGAGCGCGTGGCCATGGTGTCGCACAACTCGGCACGCCTCCTCACCAGTTTCTTCGGTGTGTCCGGGTCGGGTCGCATCCTCGTGCCGGTCAACTTCCGTCTGGTGGCCGAGGAAGTGAAGTACATCGTGAAGCACAGCGGGGCGCGAGTGCTGTTGGTGGATCCGGAACTGGAAGAGGCCATGAGCTCCGTGGAGTGCGAGCACAAGTTCATCATCGGCAAGCTGGCCGACGAGGCGTTGATGCGATTCGGAGTGGAGCCGAAAGCATGGACCCCCGACGAGGATGCCACCGCCACCATCAACTACACCAGCGGCACCACCGCGCGCCCCAAGGGCGTGCAGTTGACCCATCGCAACCTGTGGCTGAACTCGGCCACCTTCGGCTGGCAGATGGGCGTGAACGACCGCGACGTGTACCTGCACACGCTCCCCCAGTTCCATTGCAACGGTTGGGGCATGGTCTACGCCGTCACCGGAATGGGTGGCACCCACGTCGTGTTGCGCAAGGTGGACGGCGCCGAGATCCTGCGCCGCATCGAACGTCACGGGGTCACCATGTTGTGCGGGGCACCCGCCGTGGTGAACGCGATTCTCGACGCCGCCGCCTCGTGGGACGGACCGATTCCCGGTCGCGATCGGGTGCGCATGGTGGTCGCGGGTGCTCCCCCGCCCACGCGAACCATCGAGCGCATGGAGACCGAACTCGGATGGGAGTTCGTGCAGTTGTACGGGCTCACCGAAACGTCTCCGTTCCTCACCATGAACCGCACGCGCCAGGAGTTCGACGCGCTGACGCCCGCCGAACGCGCCCAGAAGCTGTCGCGCGCCGGTTCTCCCGCACTCGGTGTCGAGCTGCGCATCTCCCCGCAAGGAGAGGTTCTCGCCCGTGGCAACGTGATCATGCAGGGCTACTGGGATCAACCCGAGGCGACCGCCGACGCCATCCATGCCGCCAGCGACGACCCGAACGGCGTCGAATGGTTCCACACCGGTGACGGTGGCATCCTCGACGACGATCACTACATCACCATCAGCGACCGCAAGAAGGACGTGATCATCTCCGGCGGCGAGAACGTGTCCTCCATCGAGGTGGAGGACGCCATCTTCAGTCACCCCGACGTGAACGAAGTGGCGGTCATCGGCGTGCCCGACGAGAAGTGGGGCGAATTGGTGTTGGCCCTGGTCGTGAAGTCCGCCGACTCCGCGCTGACCGAGGACGAGTTGATCGCGTACTCCAAGACCAAGCTGGCCGGTTACAAGTGCCCGAAGAAGGTGGAGTTCCGCGACGCCTTGGCCCGCACCGCCACCGGCAAGCTGCAGAAGTTCAAGCTGCGCGAGCCCTACTGGGCCGGACACACGCGTCAGGTCAACTAACCACCGACGCACTGGCGCGAGATCGTAAGGTTGTCGCGTGCTCTCCGAGATCGTCGTGCCGGATCTGGCCACCAACACCCCGTTGTGGTTGGGTTTGGTCGCCGTCTACGTGAACGCCGTGGTCGGTGCGCTTCGCGGGTACACCGATCGCAGTCGACATTGGGACATCGTCGGCGTCAGCGTCTTCGCTCTTCTGATGGGCTTGGGCGGTGGGTTCATCCGCGATCTGCTCATCGGGAACCTGCCCGCGGAGTCGCTGCGCGAACCGTGGTACGTCACGACGGTGATGGGTGGAATCATCACGATCGTCCTCGTCCATCGGTGGGTGGAACGCGTGCGACCGGTCATCGACTTCCTCGAGGCGCTGGCCCTGGGATTGTTCGCCATCATCGGTGTGGCGTACGCCCAACAGGCCGGGCTTCCCTTCATCAACACGGTTCTCATCGGCACGCTCTCGGCCGTGGGTGGAGGAATGCTGGTCTCCATTTTGCAGGCTCAAACCTCACAGGTTCTGGTGTCCAGCACTCCCCTGGCGTTGCTCGCGGTTCTCGGTTCGCTCGTCTACGCGTCGGTGGCGCAATGGAGATCGGACATCGCGTCGTTCGCCGGCGTGGCCGTGGTGATGATCGCCCAGTATCTGGTGGACCACTTCGACGTCAAGACCAGACCCGCCGGCGGACGACCGCCCGAGATCTAGAACTCAGACGAACCGAGGTCTGGAACTCAGACGAACGTGGTCCACTGCTCGAGCGGCATCCGCTCGGAGCGCAGGGTGTTGATGGGGGCCGTTTCGTCCACGTGACCGATCGCCACGCCACAGAACAACATCTCGTTCTCGGGCGCGCCGACGAACGTGGAGATGGCCTTGTGGCGGATCGACCAGTACTCCTGCGCACACGTTCCCAACCCACGCTCGACGGCGAGCAACATGAACGTCTGCAGGAACATGCCCGCGTCCGACCATTGGGGCTGGTTCATCTGTCGGTCGAGGAACATGAAGATGGACGCCGGCGCGCCGAAGAAATCGTTGTTCTGACCGAACTGCGCGCGTCGGGCTTCTTTGTCCTCGCGGGCCACGCCGATGGTGGCGTACATCATCTCGCCGATGCGAAAGACGTTGCTCTTGTAGGGCTCGGTCATGCCCTTGGGATACATGTCGTACTCGGGAGCGTCCATCGGAGGCTGTGTGGGCAGGAATTCACGCAGACGCGTCATCGAGTCACCGTTGACCACGTACACGCGCCACGGCTGCAGGTTGCCACCACTCGGGGCCCGCGACGCATCGGCGAGCAATGAGCGCAACGTCTCGTCACTGACGGGGTCGGGTCGGAACTTGCGAACCGACATGCGTTTGTCGACGGCTTCGGAAACGTTCATCCGACCGAGCCTAGTGAAACCGGTCAGGGGACGGCCGTGGGTCGCGCGATGAGCAACCCGTCGGCACCACGAGCCACGATCTCGGAATAGAACTCGGTGGTC
>JAURHL010000020.1 GCA_030833305.1 Acidimicrobiales bacterium
GAGCGGCCGCGACGGCGGCCGCGGCGGGCGCCGGCGCGCCGCCCGCGCGCTCGGCCAGGGCGATTAAAGCGGCCTCGCCCGCCGCAGCGACGGCGGCAGCATCGGCCGCCACTTTGGTGGGGTCGGCCGCTCATGACGGATCCTGATTCGTGACGGTCCGACGGACCTGACGGCGCGACAGGAGGAGCAAGGACGCGCCGATCAAGATGATCAACGCCATGGTCCGTGAGGATGGTTCGGGTTCCGATCCCGTGGAGGGGAGCGGAGCCGCCGTGGTTGTCGGTTGGGCGGCGGGGAGCGTGGTGGCGCCGCTGAGCACGATCGTGCCCGGAACGGTGGTGGCCACGACACAGGGGTCCCCATTGACCGCGGCGGGGTTCACCCCAGTCTCGGGCGTCGAGGCGTTCTCCGCTGGTTCCCGCGGAATGGTGATGCAGGTCTCGGCGATCGTCGTGGTGACGGGCACCGTCGTCGTCGTCACTTCTTGCTCGACGACGGTGGTGGCGGTGACGGTTGTGGTCGTCGCGGGAGACGTCGTGGTGGTAACGGCGACGAACGTGACGCTGGCGTCCGTCGGAGAACTCGACAGTTCGCCGGCGTGTGCGGTGGCGGTGTTCTTCACCGATCCGCTGGTCACGTCGTCGACGGTGATGGTGTAGTCGTGGGTGCAGGAGAAAGTGGCCGCGACGGCCAGGGTCTTGTCGGGGGGTCCGCAGTCGAATGCGGCTCCGGCGTCGATGCGGTCGTCCGTAATCGTGAACTGGGTCGGCCCGATCGGTGTGTCGCCGACGTTGTCGATGGTGTAGGTGTAGGTGATCACGTCACCCGAAGCGGAGTAGGTCGCGGGAGCGGCGCTCTTGGCGAGGTCGATGGCGGGTTGCGGATCCCGGGCGTTCGAGTAGGTGCAGGTGATCATTTCGCCCTCTCGAAGATCGATGACCACGCTCGGTCCGTCGACGGTTTGTGATCCCCCGTTGGGGGCCAGCACCGTGCAGGCGAGATTGGTGAGCGACCACAGCGAGGTCGACGACTCGGTGACGGTGTACGTCGTGAAGTCGACGATGCCGGCGAAGGTTTGCGCGGCGGGCGTGCTGTCGGGATCGCCGATCGAGCCGTCATCGACCAAGTCGAACGACGCGAGCGGTGCGGGCGAGGCCGTGAAACCGAAAATCGCGGATCCTTTCACGCTGGCGTTCTTCTCGATGGTGATGGAGCCCGGCACCGTGACGGCGCTCGTCAACATCGAACGCTCCTCCCGACCCACGTTGCAGTTCAGGTTCGAACACTCGAGCTCCGTGAAGTACATGTGGTAGCTGGCGCCGTTCACGGCACCGGCCGCCTGCCCGATGCCCCAGTCGACCTGGGAGGCGATGTGGCCACCCCAGGCCAACACGGCGGACGTAGCCGACGCCGTGAACAACACCCGCATCGAAATGGTGCTGGTGGTGGCGAGAGTTCCCGTCATGGAATAGGCCGTGGGGTTCGAAGCGATGACGCAGGTCGCACCCACGCACAGATCACCCGAGTTGGCGACCGTCGCACCCGCGACGATGAACGTGCCGCCCCACAACGAGATGTTTCCCGCCGCCTGAGGTATGCCGAGGCTGCCGTTCGACGGAATGCTCAGAGTGACGGGACTGCCGCTGCAGGCCGATCCGGCACAGGGGTCGGCGGTCGTTTCGGTGCGGTCGAACGAAGTGATGTAGTCGAGGGTCTTGCGACCATCGGAACTCGACTTCCAGGAGATGGTGACCGCGTAGGTCGCCCCGACACTGAGGCCGTCGATCACCGAGCGATACGGAACGGATTCACCTTCGGTGTAGTCCGAGTTGGATGAGTTCAGGTTTCCGGTCTGCCAGTTCGCGGCGTGTGACGTGTCACACGTGGTGCCGTCGTTGGCGCACTGCTCGAGATCGGCCGAGGGTCCGCTCGCGGCCGCGGCTCGGTCGCCGACGACAGTGGTCCACACGGTCGCGAGCATGGAGAGCAACAACACCGTGAACAATGCGCTTCGCCGACTGGTGTTCGACCGATGCCAGAAGGCTCCTCGATCGTTCGTGGTTGTTGTCGTTTCCATGCGTCCCTCCCGTGGTCGATGTGGGGCGCAAGGTAATGAGCGTTCGTGATGTCGTAAATGAACAAATGTCCGTTCGGCTATTTACGCTCAACACGATGACATGAATAACCGTAAAGTGACGTCGACCAAACGGAATCATGACGAAACTGAATTGCATTTGTTCGACGTCGGCTGTGAGATCGAGTGATACAGCGAATGCCCGGGCATTCCCGAACGAAAGGCGGTTCAATGTCAACGAGAGAGAAAGAGTCGATCACGACTGTCGACACCGGAAAGGTCCGGGTCCTCATCTGTGACGACCATGCGATCGTTCGCGACGCTCTGGCGACCGTGATCGATTCGTCGCCGAGTTTTCGGGTGACGGCCCAAACCGAGGGCTTCGACGACACCATCGCGACACTGGCCGAGATCGACGTGGACGTGGTGGTGTTGGACATCCGCCTGAAGGGGAGCAGTGGGCTGGAACTGGCGCGCCGACTCCGAGCCGACGCACCGAGCGTCCGAATCCTGCTTCTCACCGGATACCTCAGTGACGAGATCCTGCTCGAGGCGGAGGCGATCGGTGTGGACGGCATCATGGACAAGTCGTCGGAGCCCGAACTCATCCTCGAACGACTCACCGCGGTGGTCACCGGGGCGCGCCGCACCGGTTACATGGTGCCGATCGACGTGAAGCGTCGCCTCGACGAACGTGGTGTGCTCGCGTTGTTGTCGCTCAGTCGGACCGACCTCGAGATCCTCGAGCTCCTGGGACAGGGCATGACCGACAAGCAGATCAGTCAGCGCGTCTTCTTGGGAGCACAGACGGTCCGCAACCGCGTGTCGCGGATGTTGACCGTGTTGGGTCGCGAGAATCGCACGCAGTTGGCACTGCTGTTCAGCGGGCTCGACGAGTCGGCGCGCTCACTGATCTTCGCCGGTCGCTGACGGGCCGGGATGCCGTTCCACGGCGTCCCGCAGGGACACCAGACGGTCGGCGATGACCGCGGCATCCGAACGGTCATCGCCGACCCGAGCGACCTCGTCCACCGACACCACCAACGCGCGCAAGTCGTTCAATCGATACACGCCCACGATCCCGACCAATTGGTGGGTCGTCGCGCGGAGCGACGCCCAATCCGTCGACTGGCCGTGGGCGATTCGACGGCAGAGTTCGGCGGCGGAGGCCACCATCGACGTCACTTCGGCGCGTCGGGTGAGCCACACGTGAGACAACGCGCGACGTAGGTCGTCGCCACTCGGTCGGTCAGTCATCGAGGGTTCCGGCGATGCGCTCGGCGATCTCGAGAGGGTCGAAGGGTTTGGTGAGCACATCCTTCGCTCCGAGTTCCAGGAGGCGTTGCACTTCGGTGGGTTGGGCCTTGGCCGTGAGAAAGACGATCGGAGTGTCCCGAGTGGCATCGAGTTCGCGCAGAGCGGCGAAGGTCTCGGTGCCGTCCATACCCGGCATCATCACGTCCAGCAACACCAGGTCGACCCGATGTTGCTCGGCGAGAAGGAGGGCCTCCTCTCCGCTGGCCGCCGCCACGACGTCGAAACGTCCACCGTGCTCGAGGGCGATGGTGGCGATGATCCGGATGTCGTCGTTGTCCTCGACGAGCAGGATCGTGCGGGTCCCGGTCACGACACGATCGCTTTCGTCGCCTCGGATTCGAGCGGGGTGGAATTGAAGGGGTGAGGGTCGCGAATGGGAATCCTGAAGCGGAAGATCGCGCCGTGTTCGACCCCGCGTTCGGCCCAGATGGTTCCTCCGTGAGCCTCGACGATCTCCTTGCAGATCGCCAATCCGAGCCCGGAACCCGAACTGGGGCCGGCATCGGTCATGTCGACCTGATGGAACGGCTCGAAGATGGCGTCGATGTGGGAGGCCGGGATGCCGTGCCCCTCGTCGCGAATCGTGACCGTCATGTGGGTGTCGTCCTTCTCGGCGACTATGTGGATGGATGAATCGGGTTCGCTGAATTTGATGGCGTTCTGGATGAGGTTGGTGAGAACTTGCAGGATCCGATCACGATCGACGAGCACCGACGCGGGCGGCGCGTCGCACTCGATGTCGATCGAACGCACCTCGGCGATGGGTTGCATCACGGTGACCGCGTCGGACATCAGCACGTTCAACGGAGTGGACGTGAGGTTCAGTGTGCGTCGACCGGACTCGATGCGCTCCACGTCCAGTAGATCGTTGATGAGCCGCATCAGACGCTCGCTGCTGTCGACGGCGATAGAGATCATGCGTTGGGCCTCGGGGCTCACCTGCCCCATGAGGCCGCCATCGATGAGACCGAGCGATCCCCTGATGGATGTCAGCGGCGTGCGGATCTCGTGACTGACCACCGAGACGATACGGTCCTTCATGCGCGCCAAGCGCGCACGGTCGGTGACGTCGTGGAACACCAGCACGAAACCGGCATCGGGCCCGTCCAGGGCTCGCACCGCGAGTTCGATGACCCGCTCGTCGGAGTCGATGTCGAGGGTGAGTTCGTGCATCGATCGATCCGACTGATGGAGCGCGTCGAGCGTCGGGCAGTCGCCCGGGCACGTCGGATCGCGGTGGAAGAGATCATGAAGTTTCCCCGGGGTGGGGGCTCTGGAGGGGATGGAGAGAATCTCGCGGGCCGCCGAGTTGCACAACACGACGCGATCCTCGGTGTCGACGGCGACGATGCCGTCGGCGGCCACTCCGATGATTCGATCGTTCAGCAGTTGCTGCCGCAGGAGTTCCCGCTCGCGGACGTCGAGGCTGTCGGAGAGATCACTGTTGAGCGTTGTCGTGTTCTTCTTGTAACTCTGGATGTGTCCGATGAGCAGCAACACCATGACGGTGATGATGATGAGAGACATGATCTGTTGCGGGTCGTCGCGCACGTCGAAGATCTGCAGGATGCAGATGACTCCGAGGGGGAGATACGTGAGTGACCAGGTGTCGCTGGCGATGTTGGTCGGTCGAATCGTCAAACTCTCGGCGGTCACGAGTGTCGGTGCGATGGCGACCAGTAGGGGTCCGGCCACGGAGCCGACGGTCGTCCACGAGACGAACCGATACGTTCCGAGAAGGCTCTCGATCGCGTAGGCCATGTCGGAGGCCACGAAGAAGATGACCCCGAGGGCGACCAGTCGGGTGGGGGTCCCTTTCAGGCGACTGGCGAAGGCTCCGAGGGTGAGCACCGACGACAGGAGGAGGAAGTCGATGGCGAGGTGTGCGATGGTGATCGCGATCTCGGTCCTCGTCGCACCATCGAAAGAGAAAGTCGCTTCGGTGGCGGTGTGCCAGATCACACCGACGACGCCGGTGGCGATGATGGCGGCGCTGTAGCGCAACGACGGCGACATCGTTCGGGATCGGAGACGGACGGTGGCGGCGGCGAAAATCGCGCTGAAGAACATGCCGGGCAACACGAACGCGGACGACCACAGTGGTTGTCCCGGGCCGTCGTTGACGACCATGTTGACGAAGGTCGCGATGCGACCGAGGGTGATCCAGCCGATGGCGAGGGCGATCCGCCTCGAGGGTGGGGCATTCTTCGCGTGAAAGCGGTTCGAGAGCTTCCAGAAGGAGGCGCCCGCGAGTGACGTGGTGACGATCTGCAGAATCGCCACGGTGCCCTCGGCGTTCGTCATGTTCCCCCCTCGTTGCGGTGGCGTCAGGATAAATGAACCGAATGCGTCAGGAGGCTGACGGAGACGCGCGAAACCGCGGAACGTCTCACATCGGTAGAAATGTCATCACATCGCCGTCTCGGCACGCCGCCATTCTCACGAGCGCCGTGGGCAGGCGCGCGTCGGTCGGGTCAAGAACGCCGCAAGGTGACGACCGGGATCACCCGTGACGCCGCGTCGGCCTTGATTTGGTATTCGTCGTAACTGGGCCAGATGGCGCACATGATCTTCCACAACCGCGAGCGTCGTTCGGCATCGGCGACCGGGTCGACCGTGGTCGCGGTGCACCACGATGTGTCCGCTCCGATCTGAATCCAGACCGCGGGTTCGGCGACGAGGTTCTCGAACCACAAGGGATTCTCGGGTGCCCCACCCTTGGACGCGATCAGGATCACGTCGTCGGTGGCGGGGTCGATGCCGTAAATGAGCGCGCTGCGCTGCCAAACACCCGAACGGCGCCCCTTGGTGGTGAGCAACATGCACGGGACGCCGTTCCAGTCGTGTCCATCGACGCCGTTCGTCGTGACGTAGCGCCGGATGTGATCGCGAACCCATTCGGTGGGGCTGTCGTTGATGGGAGAGGGCGCGGGGCGGGACATGGTGCGAGCGTAACCCGACACCGGCGTCAGTCGGGTGCCGGTGCCATGTCGAGCAACCAACGGGGCATCCGGATCGGGCGACCCTCGGCGTTGACACAACCGTGCATCGTGCGGGCGGTCGCATGGATCTCGTCGTCGATGGTCACGAGGTACGACATCGAGAACGAGGCCCGCGACGCGGCGGAGACCATCAGGTGGACCGTGACGACGTCATCGAATCGCAGGGGCTTGCGGTACGTCACGTGCGCCTCGAGCACCGCGTAGTCGACACCGTCGTCGCGCAGGCTGGAGTACGGGTGTCCGACGTGGCGGAGGTAGGCGACACGGGCCTCCTCGAGATAGGGCAGGTAGCGACTGTGATGGACGATCCCCATGGCGTCGGTCTCGGAGAAGCGCACCCGAATCCGGTGGCTGAACGGGAAGTCGCTCGGTGAGGTGGAAGGCTCCGGCATGTGGCGCACGCGAGAACCGTATCGCTCCCGCTCCGACGGGGGAATTCCGGTGTGTACAGCCCGAAATTCTTCGCATAGTGTTTTCCCGTCGGGCACGTCGTCCGGCTCGAGAGAGAAATGAGTACCGCCGTGGCGATCGGCACCGTGAAGTTTTTCAACGCCGAAAAGGGCTATGGATTCATCTCCCGTGAAGACGGTCCCGATGTGTTCGTGCACTTCTCACAGATCCAGTCTTCAGGCTTCAAGACCCTCCAAGAGGGCCAAAAGGTCGAGTTCGACGTCGGTCCCGGACGCAAGGGCGATGAAGCCCGCGACGTCCGCGCCGTTGACTGATCCGCGGTCACGCCGAGATCGGGGCGCTGACCGCACCCAGAACGCTCAACAGCGCGCGGGGTGCGACCTCGATGTCGAGTCCGCGCTTTCCGCCCGACACGAAGATGGTGTCGTGGTCGAGCGCGCTCACGTCCACGACGGTGGTCAGTGGTTTCTTCTGCCCGAACGGGCTGATGCCACCCACGACGTAGCCGGTGAGTCGTTCGGCGGATCGGGGATCCAGCATGTCGACCCGCTTGGCTCCCACGGCGACGGCCATGGCCTTCAACGAAAGTTGCCCGGAGACCGGGACGATGCCCACGGCGTGTCGAACGGCTCCGGTGGTTTCGACCAGCAACGTCTTGAACACCCGTTCCTCGATCACTCCGAGAGCGGCCGCGGCGGCTTTGCCGAATCCGATCTCGCCGGGGGCGACGTCGTTGTCGAAGGTATGAACGCGGAACTCCACTCCGGCGCGCTCGAGAGCGATGGTGGCCGGGGTTCCGCCCGACGAGGCTCCTCTTTTCGGTGTGGGCGACCTGCTCATGAGTGGTTGTAGAGTACCGAGACCCCATTTCTTCGGGAAACACGCAGTATCCGTCACGACAGGATTCAACGGGCGATGACATCTCAGCATCCGGATTTCGACGAGGAGCAGGCCTACATCGATCGTGCGTACGCGTGTCTCGAGGCCAGTCGGACCGACGCCTGGAAGATGCGGGGACTCACCGAATCAGGCACGGGTGGAACCTTTCAGAATCGGTTCGAGCGCAACGCCATCGACGAAGCGCTGGTGAAGCGACTCACCGATCTGGATCTGGGTGACGCGGCCTTGGTGTTCGGTCGCATCGATCGCTTGGCCGAGGAAGTCGATGATGGGGCGGCCATCGGAATCGAGAGTTTCCACATCGGTCGACTGGCGGTCTCCGACGACAATCGCGAGCCCGTGGTGGTGGACTGGCGGGCCCCGGTGGCCGAGCCGTTCTACCGAGCCACCGGACGCGACCCGATGGGGCTCGCGCGCCGCCGGCATTTCGTGGTGCAGGGTCGCACGCTTCATGGCATCGAGGACGAGTTGTTCGGTGTCGGTCATCTGGGAGTCGGAGCCGACGATGGATTGGTGGAGGACGCCGACGGGGCGACCCAAGCGGTGACCGGTCTGCGGGGGTACAGCACGCTGTTGGCGTCCATCGAACGGGGTCGCTCGGGTCAACTCGGCGACATCGTGGCCACCATTCAGGCCGAACAGGACGAGATCATCCGCTCCCCACAAGGCGGGGTGCTGGTGGTGCAGGGTGGTCCGGGAACCGGCAAGACCGTGGTGGCGCTGCACCGCGCCGCCTACCTGCTGTACACCAATCGCTTTCCATTGGAGGATCAAGGCGTCCTCGTCATCGGACCGAATCGGGTGTTCCTGCGGTACATCGAACGGGTGTTGCCGTCACTCGGTGAGGCCGGCGTCGAACAAGTGGTGTTGCAGGACCTGGTGCCCGATGTCCGCTGGGCGACGTCCGGTGCCGGGATGGTCGATGGTCGAACGACGGCTCGCGTGAAGGGTGACGAGCGAATGGCCGACCTCGTGCGCAAGGCGGTGAAGGATCGCCAACGTCCGTTGCGCGAGGACCTGCGCTTCCCGTTCCGACACGGATACGTACGCATGCGCGCCGAGGAGACCGAGCGCATCATCAAGAGCGCCCGTCGTCGTTTCCATCGTCACAACCCGGCGTGCCGTTGGGTGGAGAACGAGTTGTGGGAGGCGATGGCGGCGACGTGGCGCGATGGCGAGGCGTCGGGAGCGCAGGTTCGCGAGGCGTTGAAGAACGACGACGAAGCGCGGGCGATGATCGACCGAATCTGGCCACGCCTGTCGCCGGCGCAGTTGTTGCACGATCTCTTCGGATCCAAGGCCTTGTTGAAGTTGGCCAATGCCGGACGCTTCTCCGAGGACGAGGTTCTTTCCTTGTACCGCGATCGCTCCGAGTCGTTGGACGACGTTCGTTGGACCGTGGCCGATGCGGCTCTGTTGGACGAGGCCCGTATGCACCTCGGCCCCGTGCCGCGACGCAACGGCAAGGTGGACGAGTCCGATGAGATTCGCACCTACGGGCACATCGTCGTGGACGAAGTGCAGGACCTCACCCCGATGCAATTGGCGATGGTCACCCGGCGATCGCTGTCGGGCTCGCTCACGGTGGTGGGCGATCTGGCGCAAGCGACCGGTGCTCACGCCCCCTCGACGTGGAACGACGTGTTGGACCACCTGCCGGAACGCAAACCGAGTCGCGTGATCGGGTTGTCGGTCGGCTATCGAATTCCCGGACAGATCATGGAATTGGCCACCCGGGTGATGCACGCCGCGGCTCCCGGACTGGTCGCCCCCCGCGCGGTGCGCGAAGGCGTCGCGCCTCCGCGCATCGTCTCCGTTCCCGCGGTCGACGAACTGCTGGCGGTGGTGGCGTCGGAGACCGTGGCGATGGTCGACGTCATCGGCCCGGGCAACGTGGCCGTCGTGGTGCCCGATTCGATGGCCGAAGCGACCAGTGAATTCTTCGCGGCTCGGGGCATCGAGCACGGGCGTGCGGCCAGCGCCGCACTGGACTCGGGCGTCACCATCGTGCCGGTCGGCTTGGTGAAGGGACTCGAACTCGACGGTGTCATCGTCGTGGAACCGGCTCACATCGTGCGCGCCGAACCGCAGGGCATGCGGGCGTTGTACGTCGCCCTCACCCGGTCGACGCAACGACTCACCGTGGTCCACGCCGAGGAACTACCCGCGCCGATGCGCGATTGAGCGTCAGTCCAGGAGTTCGTCGATCACGGTTCCGGCGAACTTGGCGGCCTTGTCGGCGTCGGCCGGCCGATTCCGTTCCACGGCCGTGCGTGCCAGGTCGACCATGCGTCCGATCGACTCCGCGGATTCGGGGCTGAGTGCGGTGACCTCGGTTTCGGCGGCGTTCCACAGGGCCTCGATCTCGGCGAGCACGGCCTCCTTGCCACTGGCGGTGCTGCCGCTGGAGTTCGGTCCGATGTACGACGACAGCGACAACATCGAGGCGCTGAGACGGGGGAGCAATTCGCTGGCGGGGCCCGACGGGAGAGTGGTGGTGGCGGCCACGACGGTCGTGGCGGCCGAGGTCTCGTAGGTCGTGGGAGCACACGACGACAACGCGATCACGATCCCGAGTGCGACCCCGACGGAACGCACGAGCATCAGACGGTCACCAGGATGCGCGACGACGCGAAGGCGTCCACGGCGACGGTTCGTCCGTCGATGACGACCGACATTGTTCCGTCGGCGGGCTTGGCGCACACTTCGCCCGAGAACCCCGGCAGGATGCACGACTGCTGCAAGAAATCGAGTAGACCCGGAGTGAATTCCAGTTCCTCGGGAATGCGCGACACGGTGAAGCGGTCGCCGATGTCGACCCGGGCCAACGGAACGGCCTGGGGGTCGATGTAACTCGACCCGGGGATGGGGTTTCCGTGGGGACACGTGGTGGGTGCGCCGAGCACACGGTTCATCGCGGTTTCCACCTCGTCGCTCATGACGTGTTCCCATTTGCCCGCTTCGCGATGCGCGTCGGACCAACTGAGGCCGAGGATGTCGGTGAGGAATCGTTCGGCGAGTCGGTGTCGGCGCACGACTTGATTGGCCAGCGTCAGGCCGTCGGCGGTGAGGGCGATGGTGTTGTCGGTGGAGGTGACCAGGCCGACCTTGCTCATCTTCTCGATCATCTGGGACACCGAGGCGCGGCTGACGTTGAGGCGTTCGGCGATGCGGGCCCGGATGACCTCGAGATCGTCCTCGTGCAATTCGAAGATGCACTCGCAGTATTCCTCGAAGGCCGGGTGTCGTTCGGAGGACGAGATCATGGTCGAAGTGTACCCCTGGTCGCCGAGGGGGTCATGGGCGAGGGTCCGTGGGCGCTGTGACCAATGCGTCGCGATCCGAGCCGTCACTCGAACCTCGCACCGTCACTCGAACTTCACTCCTTGGGCGAGGGGCAGGTCGTTCGAGTAATTGATCGTTTGCGTTTGGCGTCGCATGTAGGCCTTCCACGCGTCGCTGCCGCTTTCTCGACCCCCGCCCGTCTCCTTCTCGCCACCGAATGCTCCACCGATCTCGGCGCCCGAGGGTCCGATGTTCACGTTGGCGATCCCGCAGTCACTTCCGGCGGGTCCCGTGAATCGTTCGGCTTCGCGCAGATCGGTGGTGAAGATCGACGAGGCCAATCCCTGCGGGACTCCGTTCTGGATGGCGAGTGCCTGGTCCATGGTGTCGTAGGGCATCACGTAGAGAATCGGAGCGAACGTTTCGGTGCGCACGATCTCGGTCTGGCCGGGCATGGCAACCAGGGCCGGACGCATGTAGGCGGCATCGGGGGCGAGTTCGGCGAGGCATCGTTCTCCGCCGACGACGCGACGTCCGCCGTCGGCTTCGGCCCGCTCGATGGCCGCGCTCATCGCCGCTCCCGCCTTCGCGTCGACGAGGGGCCCGACGAGAGTGTCGTGATCCAGCGGATTGCCGACCCGCAGTTGGCCGTAGGCGCGCGCGATGCGATCGACCACTTCGTCGAAACGCGATGCGTGCACGATGAGACGGCGCAACGTCGTGCAACGTTGTCCCGCGGTTCCGGCGGCGGCGAACGTGACCCCACGCGCGACGAGATCGAGGTCGGCCGACGGGGTGACGATCGCGGCGTTGTTGCCGCCGAGTTCCAGGATCGAACGCCCGAATCTTTCGGCGACGATCGGAGCGACGATCCTCCCCATGCGGGTGGAACCGGTGGCCGAGACGACCGGGATCCGATGGTCGGCGACGAGAGCTCGTCCCACCTCGGCGTCACCGAAGACCACCTGACACACGTCGGGAGAGAATCCGGCTTCGACGGCGGCGCGACGGGCCAGCACCGTGGTGGCCAACGAACACAAGGTGGTGGCCTCGGAGGGTTTCCACACCACGGGATCACCGCAGATCAGAGCGAGGGCGGCGTTCCAGGACCACACCGCGACGGGAAAGTTGAACGCGCTGACGACTCCGACGGGTCCGAGCGGTTGCCACGTCTCGGCCAGACGATGCCCGGGACGCTCGGATGCGATGGTGAGGCCGTGCAGTTGGCGTGACAATCCCACGGCGAAGTCGCAGATGTCGATCATCTCCTGGACCTCGCCCAACGCTTCGGAACGAATCTTGCCCACCTCGATCTGCACGAGATCGGCGAGTGCTTCCTTGTGACGACGAAGTTGCTCGCCGAGATGACGCACGACCTCGCCTCGTCGGGGGGCCGGTTCGCCCCGCCAGTGCTCGAACACCGCCACTGCTCGGGAGATGGTCGCATCGAGGTCGGATTGTGCGCGGTACTCGGCGTCGAGGCGCACGACGCCGAGACCACGACCGTTGATGGGGGAGCGAAACGCGACGGCGTCGGCTCCCGGGGTCGGGGAATCCTCGACCCGCGCGGTCACACCCATGGCGTCGAGTGCTCGCTGGGCGAGGGTGCGCAGGGAACCGGAGTCGAACGAACCGGAGTCGGGGTGTGCGTTGGTGTTCGCGGTCATCGGCCCAGTCTTGCCGATGCGAACCCTCAGTCGACGGTGACGCCGGGGACGAACAGTCGCGAGGCTGCCGAGCCGCCGTCGATGGCGTCGGCGGCCATGATGACCGCCGCCGCGGTGTAGGCCGTGCGCTCACCGTTCGGAAAACGCTCCATCGTGGGGTACACGATGCCGGTCCAATAGCTGCCGTCGTCGGTGCGGTGGGCCCGCGTGCAGTAGAGAAGTTCCATCGCGGTGCGCACGTCGCCCACGGCGACGTGGGCCAACGAACATTCGGCCGTTTCGGCGGCGGTCACCCACGGCTCATCGCTGACGCAACGAATGCCCCGGCCTTCCATGGCGAAGGTGCCCCAGCTCTCGGCCAGGCGGGCCTTGGCCTGCTCGCCGACCAGAGCGTTGGTGAGCACGGGGTAGTACCAGTCCATGGCCCAACGCGCCTTGGGTTCGAAGGCATCGGGTCGGGTCGCGATCACGACGCGCAACACGTCGGCGGCGTCGCGCCAATCGGGCCGCGGGCGACCGACGAGGTCGGCCAGGTGACTCGCGCACATGAGCGCGTGCCAGATGCTGCTCGAACCGGTGAGCAAGGCGTAGTCCCACGGCATGGCGTGTTCCTCGCGGGCCCACCGGATGGTTCCGTTGGGTCGTCGCATCGACATGACCCAATCGATGGCACGCTCGACGGTCGGGAAGACGTGATCGATGAAGCCGCGATCGGACGTGGCGAGCCAGTGGTGCCACACGCCCGAGGCGATGTAGGCGCACACGTTGGTGTCGAGTTTCGGCTCCTCGACCGTGCCACCCGGGAGGTAGTAGTTGAACCACCAACCATCGGGGTGTTGCGTGTCGACAAGCCATTGATACGCGCGCTCGGCCTCGCGATGGAAGCCGGCGACGTCGAGGGCGATGGCGGTCTCGACGTGATTCCAGGGGTCGCAGTGTCCGCCTTCGAACCAGGGGATCATGCCCGTGTCCAGTTGCAACGCGGCGATGGACTCCGCCGTGCGCACGACCTCGTCGGCGCTCAGCACTCCTTCGACGTGGGGTACCCGCGTCACGACGCCACCGTCCGGGCGAGAGCGTTCTTTCGGGCGTAGACGATGAGGCTCTTGCCCATCAACGGTGAGAGTGCCCGCTCGGCCACCTTCACTGACTTGGGTTGCTTCACGATGTCCCACTCGAGGAACTTCTTGTAGCCGTTGACGATGACGTGGTCCTCGCGACGCGGACCGACCGCGCATTTCAACCACCAATACGGTGAATGCAACGCATGGGCATGATGGGAACCGGTGACCGACAACCCGGCCGCGCGGAGTTTCGCTTCGAGTTCGGTTTGGGAATAGATGCGCACGTGGCCGCCCACGGACTTGGGCGCGTGGTACTCGTCGCTGAGTTTCCAGTTGATCTTCTCGGGCCACCACGACGGCACCGTGCACGCCAGTGTGCCGCCGGGGCGCAACACGCGGGCCAACTCGGAGATGGCGGCCACGTCGTTCTGGATGTGTTCGAGCACCTCGCTCGTGATGACGCGGTCGAACGTGCCGTCGGCGAAGGGCAGTCGGGTGGCGTCGCCGCGCAACGCGCCGACGTAGTTCCGCTCGTCGATCTGGCCCTGCTCGATCATCGCCCCGAACGTGGCGCGGGTGGTGCGCACTTCGTCGTCGGCGTAGTCGAGCGCCACGATGCGACCGCCCAAGCGCGCCACCTCGTAGGCGTGACGTCCGAAGCCCGCACCGGCGTCGAGCACCAGGTCGCCCGGCGTCAACCCGAGCCGCGGGAAGCGCACGGTCAACATCAGCCGATCCGTCCGTTTCGTCGGAGCTTCTCGCGATTGGCCGGCATGGACAACACCTCGCGGTACTGCTCGACGGTCATCTCGGCGCACTTGCGCCAGGTCCACCGTTCGACGACGCGGTTGCGCCCGTTCGACCCGACCCGAGCGCGAAGTTCGGGGTCGTCGAGTCCGCGACGAATGGTGGTGGCCAGGGCCTCGGCGTCGCCGGTCACGCATTGCAACACGGTGTCACCGTCGGTGCCGGTCACCTCGGGTAGCGCACCGCCGTCGGTGGCCACGAGACAGATTCCGGTGCACATCGCCTCGATGGCGGGAAGGCTGAATCCCTCGTACAGCGAGGGCACCACGGCCATCTCGGCCTCGGCGTACAACTCGACGATGCGTTCGTCCGAGACGCCCGAAACGAATTGAATGTGCGGGGCCAGCCCCAACTTGTCGATCAGGTCCATGCTCTTGCCGGGCTTGGGCTTGCCGATGATGGTGAGGGTGACGTCGCGTTCGGTGCGCAACTTGGCGACGGCTTCGAGAAGGTAGGACAGGCCCTTCAAGGCCACGTCGGCCGATGCGGTGGTGATCAGACGACCGGGGATACGCGACACGTTCGGCAGGGGTTTGAACAAGTCGGGATCCACGCCCACGGGTACGAGGCGCATGCGGTCGTAGGAGACCCCCATGTCGCCGTGGATGTCCTTGATGCTGTTCTCGCTGACCACGACGATGCGGGGCATGCGGCTGGCGACCCGTCCCTGCATCTTGACGAACGAGTAGAAGCGCGACACGCCGAGTTTCTTCCACCAGTTCGGGGCATGGTCCATCTCGAGGGCACGGTCTCGCGTGATCGGATGATGAAGCGTGACGATGGTCGGAATCATCTTCTCGAGCCCGAGGATTCCGTAGCCGAGACATTGGTTGTCGTGGACGAGGTCGAACTCGCGCACCCGGTCGGCGAGGTGGCGCTTGACGCGGGCGCTGAAGGCAGCCGGTTCTCCGAAGGTGCCCGTGAGAAACAACCCGAGTTCGTACAGATCCTCGCGCGACTTCAACTCCCAGATGGCAGGGAAACGAAAGGGGTAGTGGTCGTTGATGAGGTCCAGGCTCGGCAGTTTTGTGAGAGCCACCCGCTCGTCCAGAACCGGATACGGCTGACCGCCGAACACCTCGACCGAGTGACCCAGGTCGACCAAGGCCTTGGTGAGGTGTCGGGTGTACACGCCCTGGCCCCCGACGTGCGGCTTGCCTCGGTAGGTGAGATACGCGATGCGCAACGGTGAATCGGGGTCGAGGGGGTTGTGGGGTGATACCGACCCCCGCGCTTGTGACATGGGTTGCGATGCTATCGGTGGCTCCCGTGAGGCTCCCCGCGAGCGGGGCGACCTGCGGAAACGAGCCTCAACAGGACTGCGGTCGGGTGACCTTGGTGTTGTTGGTGCCCGCCAAGCCCTTGACGTCGGTGGCGGTCACCTTCACGGTCACCGCGGTCACCGAGTTCGCGATGTTGGTAGCGACACCGACCCAAGAGCCCTTGCCGGAGTCCGACAAGGTGATGGTGCGCGTGGTCGGAGCCAAGCCACCGGACAGAGTGAGGGTGGCCACCACGCTCTTGAGCGGCGATTCGTCGGTCACGGGCACCTGGACGGTGAGGTTGGCGCACGCCGCCGAGTTGAAGCGCACGGTGATGGCGCCGACTTGCGGAGGTCGTCCGACCGCGCCGAGCAATTGCAACGTGGTGGTCGGTGCCCTGGTCGCGGTGATGCGCGCTGGGAAGTCGAAGCGGCCCTCGGGGAATGTCGAGGCGTTCGAGTACGCCACCGCGGTCGCGCGGGCGAAGGAGACGGTGATCGAGACCGAGGCACCGGCCGCGAGATTTCCCGACGACGGGCTGAAGGTGAAGAACGTCGGTTGTGTCGAGGCGACCTTCCAGGGCACAGTTGTGGCATTGGAGTTGGTCAACCGGAACGTGGCGGTGGTGCCCGTGTTGGAGAAGTCGATCGATGATGCACTGACTCCGAGTGCGACCAGCGCCACCGGCGTCGTCGTCGTGGTGCGCGGAATCGTGGTCGTGGAAGCCGGGGCCGTCGACACCGAGGTTGTCGGGGTCGACGGGACCGAGGTTGTCGGGGTCGCCACGGGCACCACGGTGGATGGCTCGACGTCCGAGGTCGCGGTGGTGGGCGGGGTGGGAGTGGGCACGTTGCTGGCGGATGTCGGCACCTCGTTCACGGTCGTCGACTCCGTGGACGTCGTTGCCGGTGTCGTGTCCGGTGAGGAGCTCGATGAGGCGTCGACCACGGTGATCGGGGGGTCGGCCTTCGACGACGATGAATCCGCGTTCGACAGCACGAGGACCGAACCGGCGATCGTCAGCACCACCACGCCCGTGATCCACCAGAGTCCGCGACCGACGAAACCCGCGGCTCGGGGGAATCCGTCGCTCGGCCGCAGACGGATGCGTGATGTCGTTCCACCGCTCTGGCCACTTCCGCTGCCCGGGGTCGGAATCCTGGACGTGGCCTCCAGCACGCGCTCGCGCAATCCGAGCGGAGCGGCCAGGACCGGTGCCGCGCCGAACAGTGCCAACGGAGCCATCTTGCCCTTGGTTTCCTCGCAGGTCTCGCAGGATTCGATGTGACGAGCCACGCGCTTGCGAATCAGCACGCTGAACTCACCGTCCCAGTCGCGCAGGATTTCGTCGAGTGCGGCGCACTCACGGCGACCGGACTTGGCGACCACGAACGCCCCGAGACTGCGGTCCACGCGTTCGCGCATGCGATGCACCAAGGAGTAACTCTGCTCGGGAGTGACGCCGAGGGCGTCCGCGAGATCGGAGCCTTCGAGTCCCTGTCGGATCGACAACTCGAGGATGAGTTGGTCGCGATCGTCGAGCCCGGCCGCGGCCGCCCGCACGAGTGAGGCCAATTCGGCGAAAGCAACGGAGGCGCCCTCGGCGCCCGGATCAGCGGGCGCCACCACGTCGGGGACCGTGCTCGATTGGAAGTCGGTGGGTGTGGTGCGCCGCCGCCGCTTGGTGCGTCGGTACACCTCGTTGCGCAGAACCGCGTAGAGCCAAGGCTTCAAACGTTCGGGGTCGCGAAGCTGACCCAATCGTTCGGCGGCGATGCAAAAGACGTCCTGCACCATGTCGGCGGCCTCGTGGCGATCCGAGAGCATGGCCGCCGCCGTGTCGTAGAGACCACTCGCGTAGCGGTCGTAGATGGCGGCGAGAGCACCTCGATCGCCCGACAGATGGGCGGAGACGAGTGCGGCGTCGGAGAGTGTGGTGCTCATGATCGATCCGGCGCCGCATGTCGTACGAGAGAACGACCGGCGGGACACCTCGCGCAAAGTCTGCCCGAAACGTCGGTGACGTTGCTCACGCTTCGTCCAATTCGATGCGGAACCAACGACTCATCGAATCGCTCGATCCGAGCACGATCGGGGCGTCATTCACCTGATTCGGGGGACCGGATTGTGGCTCCACGCAGGTGGCATGGTTCGGGACGTCGTACAGAACCCAATGCGAGCAGTCGCTCGAGAGGGAAACGGCGATGTCGTCGATGATCATCGT
>JAURHL010000210.1 GCA_030833305.1 Acidimicrobiales bacterium
GCGAACTCGGTTCTGCTCAACGGCACCGAGGTTCCCTCGGGCGCCTTGGCCGTCGGTTCACCGGCCGTGATCAAGCCCGACAAGGCGCGTCCGGCCGAGATCAAGATGGGCTCGGACTCCTACGTCGCACGCGCTCGTGTTTATCGCGAGAAGCTTCGTCGCATCGACTGACGAGCGGCGACCAACGTCATGGCCCTCACGATCCGCGTTACGGTCGCCGCAGCGGACGCGGAATGGGTGTCGGATCAGTTGTGGGGACTCGGGGTGGTGGCGATCGAGGAGATCGTCGGAACCGGGGAAACGGTGATCCTGCGCACGTCGATGGGGGAGGACCACGACACCGTTCGCCGGGCGATGGACTCTCTCGACGTCACGTTGGATTGGAAGTTCGAGTTGGTCGACGATCGCACCGTCGACACGTGGCGGCTGCACGTTCGACCGTTCGAGGTGGGCGACGAACTTCTGGTCGTTCCGGCGTGGAACGACGAGCCGTCGAACGACGTCGCGCGCATGCGCGTGACCATCGAACCCGGTGCGACGTTCGGAATGGGTGATCATCCCACCACGCGCGGTTGTCTCACGCTGCTCGAGCGGATGGATCTGCGGGGCCGATCCGTGCTCGACGTCGGTTGCGGTAGCGGGATTCTCGGAATCGTCGCGACCATGCGCGGCGCTCGAATGGCCCACGGGGTGGACATCAATCCGGCCAGTGTCGAGGTGTCGCGTGTCAACGCCCGCGCCAACGGGGTGAGCGATCGATGGACGGTCTCCGACGAGCAACCGTCGGGGGAGTTCGACGTCGTGTTCGCCAACATCCTGGCACCGGTGCTGATCGACCTGTCCGACGAGATCGCGCGTCGCGTGGCGGTCGGGGGTGTCCTCGTTCTGAGTGGAGTGCTCGACGGTCGGTACGAGCACGTGCTGGGGGAGTATCCGGATTTCGTCGTGACGGAACGTTCGGTCATCGACGGCTGGGCGTCGTTGAGGCTCGAGCGCCGTTAGGCGCCGGCCAACACGTCGATCTCCTCGCGCGTCGGCAACGAGGGCACCGCCCCCTTGCGCGTGGCGGCCAACGCACCAGCGGCCGCCGCTCGGCGGGCCGCGCCGGCGAGGTCGATTCCCTGTCCGAGGGCGGTGGCCAGGGCACCACACGCGGCATCGCCCGCCCCGGTGGTGTCGACGGCGCGCACCACGAACGGAGGGATGTCGATCTCTCCGTCGCGGGTGACGATGCGCATTCCTCGGGCGCCCAAGGTGACGATGACGACAGACACGCCGCTGTCGAGCAGCGCCGAGGCGCCACCCAACAATCCGAGTTCGTGTTGATTCGGGGTGATCACGTCGACCAACTGCAACAGCGACCGGCTCAACGTCGCCGCCGGCGCGGGGTTGAGAATCGTTCGGGCTCCACCGGCGCGCCCGATCGCCAAAGCGGCTTCGACCGCATCGAGGGGAATCTCCAGTTGGCACAGAACCACCCGTGCCCGGGACAGGACGTCACGGTGGGCGTCGATGACGCCGATGCCGAGCCGCTCGTTGGCACCCGGAACGACGACGATCGAGTTCTCGGCGTGGGCATCGACGCAGATGAGAGCGCGCCCGGTGGGCGCGTCGACGTCGGTGACGAACGATGCGACACCCTCGGCGACCATGAGGCTGTGAAGAGTGTCCCCGGCATGATCCGAGCCGAGGCAGGTGATGAACGCCGTGTCGGCCCCGGCGCGAGCCGCGGCAACCGCTTGATTGAGCCCCTTGCCGCCGGCGTGCTCGGCGTACTCCGAGCCGAGCACGGTTTCGCCCGGACCCGGCAGTCGCTCGACGGTGGCCACGAGGTCGAGGTTGCTGCTGCCGACGACCACCACGTCGTACGAATGCGACCCGCCAGTCATGATCCCATTGAACCCGCGAACTCGGTGGCCGAGCAACCCGGGTGATTCATGATGTCACGATCCGCAGGAGAGGGTCGATGTCGAGTCGATCGACCGCCGGCAGGTACACCCGGGCGGCATCGTTGCGGAACTTGGCGCACAAGTCCGGGCGAAAGAAGCGCGCTCCCTCGCGCACGACGTAGTTGACGATGAAGAAGGTGTACGCCATCGGAAGGAACCGGATCTCCTCCTCGGACAACGGGTTCACCGCGTGGTACGCCTCGATGAACTCGACGAAGGACGGCTCGGTCAAGGTGTGCGGCGAGTAGGTCCAATGGGTGCGATCGCCGGTGGCCGACGAGACGCGCGACAGGAAGTAGAAGTCGAGCACACGGGACTCCACGCGGAACCAGTCGTAGTCCCAGCGCGAATGCAGGGCGAACTCGCCCGAGGGATCGCGGCGCACGGAGAAGTTGCCGAGGTTCCAGTCCACGAGAATCGGTACGCGCGTCCACGAGTCGTACCGGATGTCCTCCATGGCGAGCAGGAGGTCGTGGGTCCGACGCCAGAGAAGACCGATGTGTTCGGCGGACAGCTCGAAGTTGCGCGAAGCGAACGGACTGGACAAAAGATCGAGAAGATGTATCGCATCGGACTTGATCGAATTCGACGTCGCGGGAATGGCCGGAGCGATGTCGGTGCAGGCCGCATGGAAGGCGGCCATCTCACGAGCCAGGCAACGGGTCTGCCGCGAGTCGAGGCGCGGGGGAAGCGGATCGCCCCGTCGTGCTTCACCGTAGAAGGCCACCCACAGTTGTTCGTCGTAGTACGTGAACGGACGATCGTCCCGACCGAGCACCGGCGCGAGGAAGCCATCGAAGCGCGTGCCGGTCAGCAGTTGTGAGCAACGGAAGAGCCGGTCGTGATCCTCGGCGAACAAGAAGTACGAGCCGTAGCTGGACACCTTGGCGAAGACCCGCTTGGTGCCGGACTCGTCGGCGGAATCGAGGTCGATCCGATACACGGTGTTCGTCGAGACCATCGGACTGGTGTCGTGAACGGCCACGATGGATCGGGGATCTCCGAACGCGTCCCAAGCCGAGTGCACTGCGGAGCGGTGGACGTCGGCCATGCGTCAGTTTCGCATCATGCCGTCACGCGGATGCGTCACGGGTCGCAGCACCGCTTACGGGTCAGGAGGCGGCGCGAATGCCGATTGGCGCGATGAGGCGGAACCCGGCCTCGTGACGCTCGTCTTCGCTCTCGCCACCCCAGAGACCGTACTCATGGTTCGTTCGCGCGAACTCGCGGCAGGTCACGTTCACCGCACATCCGGAGCAGACCGCACGGGCCATCGCTTCACGGCGCTCGCGGGCCTGGGGGCGTTCGGCGGTGGACGGGAAGAAGAGATGGGTCATGCCGCGACATGCACCCTTGTTCATCCAGGCGTCGTCGGTCTGCTGGCGAGTGATGACGATGTCCACGCTCGACATGGTTTCCCCCTCGGAATCTCCCCGAATCGCCGCTCCGAC
>JAURHL010000211.1 GCA_030833305.1 Acidimicrobiales bacterium
GCGAGCGAGTTCCGCCGGCGGGGTCGATGGCCGGAGAGGTGCGCATGACGACCACCTTCACACCCCGTGAAATGGCCCAATCCGCCTCCTCGACGGCCCATTGGGGGTCGGCCAGGGTGATGTACGGGGCGGCATAAATCATGTCCTGGTACGCGAACCCCCAGTCCTCCTCGACCCAGCGGTTGAAAGCCCGGAACGCCGCGCACAAGGCGACCGGGTCGTCCCGCAGGGATTCCTCCATGCCCACCGCCAAGGTCGGAAAGAACATGGCCCCCTCGAGACCTTGCTCGCGCATCACGGCCACACGGGCGTCACGGTTCCGATACGCGGGACTGATGGGATCGAGCTCGCCGAAGAGTTTGCGCATGTCGTCGCCGGCCACCTGACCGCGGAAGTAGGCGTCGAGGGCCCCGGGCTTCGACACGGGATCGAACGTCGGATTCGGGATGAAGCGGTTCACGCGCCCACCGACCAACAGACGCTTCTTTCCGTCGATGACCGCCCATTGCATGCAACGCTTGGCCATCTCACGAGGAATGTGCCGAATGAAGGCGTCCTCGGCCTCGTAGTAATGGTTGTCGGCGTCGAAGGCCGCGAACCCGAGATCGACGGGGGCGTTGACGGAGTCGGTGGCGGTGGGCGACATGTGGTCCTCCTGTGGGTGCGAACGACGATGGTCACCGTACTAGAGCGAGGTCATGGTCGCCTGATTGCGGGTACCGTGAGCGCAATGTGCGGTCGTTTCACGTCGCTCACCCCGCCCGATCGGATCGCCGAACTCTTCGGGGCGGAGCCGCCCTCGCCGTCGTTGTTCGACGATTATCGACCGAACTACAACGTGCCACCGACGACGCGGATCATGGCGGTCGCCCTCGACGGCAACGGCAAACGACGGATCGGGAGCTTTCAGTGGGGTCTGGTGCCGAGTTGGGCCAAGGATTCCCGCGGTGCGGCCCGACTGATCAACGCCCGGTCCGAGACCGTGACGGAGAAACCGTCGTTCCGTTCGTCGGTGCCGACCAAACGATGCATCATCCCGATGTCCGGCTTTTACGAGTGGCGAACGATCGGTGTCGATCCCAAGGGACCCAAGCGACCGGTCTACGTGACCCGGCGCGACGGCGCCGTGCTCGCCGTGGCGGGTCTGTGGGCTTCGTGGCGCGACCCCGCGGCCGGTAAGGAATCCCCGGTCTTGCATTCGTGTTGCGTGATCACCACGG
Organism: Acidimicrobiales bacterium; assembly: GCA_030833305.1. GTDB lineage: Bacteria > Actinomycetota > Acidimicrobiia > Acidimicrobiales > Ilumatobacteraceae > Casp-actino8. The sequence continues at coordinate 1,221 of JAURHL010000211.1, forward strand.
CGGCCAACGGAACCATGTCACCGATCCATGATCGCATGCCGGTGATCCTCGAGCCGGATGACTGGAACGACTGGCTCGCGGTCGGATCCTCCGGCACGCCCACCGACCGGATCATGGAGCTGATGGTTCCCGCCGGCGAGGACATTCTCGTGCCCCGCGACGTGAGCACGGCCGTCAACGCCGTGCGTAACAACGATGCGTCTCTGATCGAGACCTTCTGACACGGGGACTCACACGACGTGGCGACAGCCCATACGACGTAACTCGACTCGGATCGATTCGGCGGCCGATTCGAGCACCGCACGGTCGACGGATCCGGCAGCGTTGGCGAAGGACAACTCCCGCATGTCGTTCGTCGGAATGACGTGCACGTGAGTGTGGGGAACCTCGTAGCCCGCCAGGATGACCCCCACCCGTTCGCAACCGAAAGCGGCTCGTTGCGCCACACCGATGATCCGGGTCACCTCGAAGAGATGAGCGACCAACTCGGGATCGCCGTCGACCCAGTGATCGAGTTCCTCGACGGGCACGACCAGAGTGTGACCGTGCGCCATCGGGTTGATCGACATGAACGCCACGCAGCGTTCGTCCCGCCAGACGAAGGTCCCCGGGATTCGCCCCGCGATGATGAGACTGAAAACGGTGGGCATCAGACCCAACCTCCCGACACCGGGAACACCTCACCGACGCAGTACGACGATTCCGGTCCCGCGAGGAAACGCACCACCTCGGCCAACTCCTCGGGGCGAGCCATGCGCCCGACCGGGGTTTGCATCACGATGGCGGCGCGGGTGATCTCGTCGAACGGCGCCAGCAAGGGTGTGTCCACCCATCCCGGACACACGGCGTTGACCCGCACGCCGAACGGTGCCACCTCTTGAGCGGTCGATTTGGTGAGCGCGATGATTCCCGCTTTGGCCGCGCTGTAGTGAACGGCACCCGGCGCCGGGCGCAACGCGAGGATGGACGAGATGTTCACGATCGAACCGCTTCGCCGCGGAGTCATGTGCCGAAGCGCGGCCCGGGTGCCGTGAAAGGTTCCGTACAGGTGCACGCGGATCATGCGGTCCCACTGCTCGTCGCTCAGCCCGACCGTGTAGTCGACGGGGATCAACTCGGATATCCGACCCTCCATGCGCTTGGCCTGATTCTCGTAATTGAGCATCGTTCGCGCCTCGTCTCGCGGGGGAGCGATGCCGGCATTGTTGATCATGACGTCCAGACGACCGTGATGCGCCACGATTCGGTCGACGGCGGCATCGAAAGCCGACGAATCGGCGACGTCGAACACGGCGACCTCTCCGCCGACCTCCTCGGCCACCGTTCCGGCCGTCGCCTCGTCCAGATCGTTGACGACGACGTGGGCCCCGTCGGCCGCCAGTCGACGGGCGAAAGCGGCGCCCATTCCGGACCCGCCACCGGTGACGATGACGATCTGCCCGTCGAGAATTCCCCCACGCACGTTGCTCATGGGCCGACCTTAGACGGTTCGGCTCGTGAACCCTGATGTAGCGTCCGAGCGTGGATACGGGCCGAGAGAGTGGGGGATCGGAGTCCCAGTCGACGCCACGCGGGATCGCCACGTGGCCCAATCTGATCACCTTGATCCGCCTGCTGTGCCTTCCCCTGTTCGTGTGGTTGTTGCTCGGTCGCGACGACCGGGCCTACGCGGCATGGCTGTTGGGGCTGCTCGGGGCCACCGATTGGGTGGACGGTTGGATCGCTCGGCGCTTCGATCAGGTGAGTGAGTTCGGCAAGATCTTCGACCCCACCGCCGATCGACTCATGTTCATCGTGGCGATCGTCTGCATCATGATCGACGGTTCCGCACCGTGGTGGTTCTGCGTGGCCGTCCTGCTTCGCGAGGTCACATTCGGCGCGACGGTCGCGGTGCTCAAACTCTTCTTCGGGATGGAACGATTCGATGTGACCTATCTCGGCAAGTGGGCCACCTTTCTCCTGATGTTCACCTTTCCCGGTTTCGTGATGGGGGAGAGCGCGCTCGGGATTCGGGCGTTCTTCGAAGCCTTCGCGTGGGTTGCCGGCCCCATCGGGCTGGCTCTCAGCTACTACACCGCCTTCGCCTACATCCCGACCATCCGTCGGAGCATGCGAGAATCCGGCCCCGTCGGGGTTCGCGAACCCCATGATCCGGCTTGCGTCGAGG
>JAURHL010000212.1 GCA_030833305.1 Acidimicrobiales bacterium
CAGCGAGCGCGGTCAGTCCGTCCAGACGTCCTGACCGTCGTACGGTCGCATGCGTGCGGGAAGTGCCGAGCGCTTCCACACCATCACCCGTCGCTTGAAGTAACACACTTCCTTGCCGTCCTGGTTGAAACCCTTGGTTTCGACGGTCACGATGCCGCGATCGTTCTTCGATTTGCTCTCCGCCACGTCGAGCACGCGCGTCTCGGCGTGAATGGTGTCGCCGTGGAACGTGGGGAATTTGTGCTGCAGGGTTTCGACCTCGAGGTTGGCAATGGCCGCACCACTGACGTCGGGAACGCTCATTCCCAACACCAGCGAATACACGAGATTGCCGACCACCACGTTGCGACCCTGCACGCTGTTGGCGGCGAACCAATCGTTCGTGTGCAACGGGTGATGGTTCATCGTGATCATGCAGAAGAGATGATCGTCGTACTCGGTGATGGTCTTGCCGGGCCAGTGACGGTAGACGTCGCCGACGACGAAATCCTCGAGGTGACGACCAAAGGGGCGCTCATGAACGGTCATGGACCCGAAACTAGCCCCGACCCGCCGACGCTCCGTCATCGTCGCCATGAACCGGGGCATCGTCGCGAACCGGGGCATCATCGTCGAACATGCCGGGATCGACCGCGCCCGTCCACGGAGACAACGACTCGGCTTCCAACTCCTCGCGTTCGCGCCGTTCACGCTCTCGGCGCTCGGCCAGCATCCTTTCGGTTTGCGCCTCGTCACGCGCCGCGTTCGATGGCGACGCGATCTGGCCGGTGCGTTCCTTGGCCGGGTAGCGCTCGGAGAAGTCGAGGATGCTCTCGTCTTCCACGCCCGCAGTGGCCACCACGTCGCGCAACGGTTCCAATTGCTGTCGAGAGATGGCCCACGGCCCCACGCGCAACGACAAATACATGCCTCCGCCGATGAGGATCGGCAGCCAATACTGGGCGATGCGATAGGACAACACGCCCACCACCACCGTGGCACGAGGCAATCCGAAACCCACCAGTACCGGAACGTAGGTGGCCTCCACCACACCCAATCCACCCGGGGTAATGGGGATGGCGGCCAGAACGTTGGCCAAACCGAAGGCCACGATCAATCCGTCGACGGACACCGAGCCCCCGAACGAACGCAAAAAGACCCACAGAGCCGCGGCATCGATCAACCAGTTGGCCATGGCCCATCCGACCAACCGACGCAACATGGCACGGTCCGCCGAAAGTTCCTGCATGCGACCGCCGATGTGGCGCACCGCCTCACCGGCGCGGTCCTCGTTCAGGTGCAGGCGACGAGCGATGGAGCGGAGCAGACGTTCCGACCGTTCCTGCCCTTCGATCAGACCGAAGATGATGGCCACCGCGATGCCCATCAGGATGATCCCGGCGACCGCCGCCGTTCCGTACACCGGGTTCACCCCACGAATCGGAATGGAGATGATGAGTCCCGACCACAAGATGAGGTTGAGCACCACGGCCGATGCGAGACCCGAGGTGGCCAGAGCGAATCCGGCGTCCGGACCCGGGACGCCGGCCACGGTGAGAAGCCGGTAACCCAGTGCCGATCCGGCAGCACTGCCCCCGGGCACCAGGCTGGACAAGGCGCGCGTGGACAACTGGATGCGGAACAGTCGCCAGGTGGGTAGGTGGTCGGCGACCGGACCGAGCGCGGCCTTGGTCATCGCCGAGTAGCAAAAGAGCGCGACCAATTCCAGAGCGAGACCGAGTACCAACAATCCCGGCTGAACTTCGCTGAGCTGATCGACCGCGTTGCGCAAGCCCGGGATGTTGAGGATCAGGAAGTAGACGACGGCGAGGGAAGCCAGCACCTTCAGGGTGCGAATGATGGCGGTGCGACGCACCCGCCGGCGCAGGGATCCGGAGTCGTCGGCGACAGCCCCAGCCCCTCCAAACATGCTCCATTCCTAGCAGTTTCGGGGTCGCACCCCGCGAACATCGCTCCCGGAACTACTCGGACTTGGGGAGCTACTCGGTGACGGGGAACGACTCAACGATGGACGTGAGGTGACGATCGAGTTCGGGTTGCGTCTCGGCGATCCACTTGCCCAAGTGCACCACCACGAGGTCGCGGGTCGGATCCACGATGATGCGTTGACCTTCGTAACCGAGGGCGGCCATGGTCTCGGGTCGAGCATTCCAGTTCCACCAATGCCACGAGTAGCCGTGCCCGTTCTCGGGATCAACGGCGTGCATGTCGTGGGCGGTCTTCGCCCACGACTCGGGGACGACCCGCTGGTCTCCCCAACGGCCCCCACGGAGGTACAAATATCCGAAGCGGGCGAAATCACGCGCGGTGGCGTACACGTACGACGAACCGATGAAGGTGCCCGCGGCATCGAATCGGGGGGCTGCCGAGGTCATGCCCAACGGGTCGAACAGTCGATCGTGTAGCAACGACTGCACCGCCTCGCGACCACCCATCAGATCACCAACGAGCGAGCAGATGATGTTCGTGGTGCCCGACGAATAGGACCAGGTCGAGCCTGGAGTGTGCAACGACTTTCGTGCCCGAGCGTAGGCGGCGACGTCGTCGGCACCCTCGCCGAACAACATCGCGATCACGTCCGATCTGGAGGTCCCCGACTCGTCGACGATGTAATCCTCGACGAAGTCCAACCCGTCGCGCATGCGCAACAGATCGCGCAAGGTGATCGATGCACGAGGCGACGCCTCCCATTCCGGAACTCTCACGGGCGCGTCGATGTCGAACCGTCGTTCTTCCACCAGAATTCCGACGATCGCGTGCGTGATGCTCTTGGCCATGCTCCAGGAGATGAGTGTGGTGTCGCGATCGACGGGTCCACCCGGGCCGAACACGGTGTCGGGTTGGTGCCCATAGCGCTCGCGCACGATGCGCCCGCCATGCACGACGACGGTCGCGAGGGAGATACCGGGTGGATCGCCGCGCACGCCGAACAATTCGTCGAGGGACGCGTCCATGACCTCGACGTTCACCGCCGCGTCCGGCGGTGCCGTCTCCCAGTCATCGCCCGGGAACACGCGCTCGTTCGGGGCTCGATCATTCACAGCGTGCTCCGCTTCGCCGTCACGTCCAGGTCACGCAACTTGCCATCGACCACCGGAGCCGGACCCGTCGCAAGGTCGACGGCACGAACAACGTCGTCGGTCACGTTCACCAACGCTCGGAACGTCTCTTTCACGAAACCCGAATCGATCATGTGGTCGATCGCCGTCATCAACGGGGTGAAGTATCCGGCCACGTTCAGGAACACCACCGGCTTGGCGATGAGCCCCAGTTGATTCCAGGTGAGAATCTCGAAGACCTCGTCGAGGGTGCCGAAGCCGCCCGGCAACACGATGAACCCATCCGACAGTTCGTCCATG
>JAURHL010000213.1 GCA_030833305.1 Acidimicrobiales bacterium
CCCAACGCGAGTGGTGGCGGCTGAGCGCTCTCGAACGTGCCGAAGCACTGCATCGCGTCGCCGACCGCCTGAACGACTTGGCCCCCATCGTCGGTGAATGCCTCACGCGCGAGATGGGCAAACCTTTCCGCGAATCGAACTGGGAAGCGGGCGCATCGGCATCGTCGTTCCGCTACTACGCCGAACTGGCACGTCATGAGCAAGGCCGTCTGGCCGGTTCGGCCATCGCCGGCCAGATGCACATGACGCTGAAAGAACCGCTGGGTGTCATCGTCTCCATCGTGCCGTTCAACTTCCCGGTGCTGCTGTTCGGATGGCAGGCCGCCGCATCGCTGGCCGCGGGCAACGCGATCATCGTGAAGCCCTCGGATCTCACGCCCCTCACGTTGCTCATGGTGATGGAGGCCTTCGATCATCTCCCACCCGGACTGGTCCAAGTGGTCACGGGGACGGCTCAGGTGGGTCAAGCGTTGGTGGCTCACGAGCACACGCACGGCATCGCGTTCACCGGCAGCGTTCCCGCCGCCCGGGCCGTGGCCCGCGCCGCCGCCGACCGCTTCAAGCCGGTGCTCATCGAGGCGTCGGGCAACGACCCCTTCATCGTCATGCCCTCGGCGCCCGTCGACGTGGTGGCCCGTGGCGCCGCCTTCGCCTCGTTCCTGAACTGCGGACAGGTGTGCACGTCGGCCGAGCGCTTCTACGTGCACGCCGACGTGTACGACGACTTCGTCGGGGCCTTCGCCGAACAGGCGCGATCACTTCGTGTCGGATCCGGACTCGACAATGTCGACATGGGCCCGCTGGCGTCGTCGCGCGAGCGCGAGCGCTTCGAGAAGGTTCTGGCCCGCGCCATCGACCAAGGTGCTCGCGTGGTCACCGGCGCCCGACGCCCCGCCCGACATGCCCGCGGCTGGTTCCACGAGCCCACTGTCATCGAGGTTCAGCACACGTTCGACATCATGCACGCCGAATCCTTCGGCCCCGTGGCGCCGGTGTGCCGTGTCGACAGCCTGGATCAGGCCATCGAATTCGCCAACGACTCCGACGTCGGGCTGGGCGCCAACATCTACACCTCAGATCTGCACGAGGCGTTCCGCGCCGTGCACGAGATCGAGAGCGGCATCGTGTGGGTGAACACGCCGCTGAACGACAACGACGCCGTGCCCTTCGGCGGTCGCAAGCTGACCGGCTCGGGACGCGAACTGGGTGCCGAGGGCCTGGAACAGTTCCGTCGCTCGAAGATGGTGATGATCTCCCCCTCCGCCGAAGCCGACCCCGAGTGGTTCCCCTACCCCGCCGAGGACGCGTACCCCGGATGAAGGGTCGTCGAGCCATCGTCACCGGCGGCGCGAACGGTTTCGGCCTGGCCGTCGCCGAGGCCCTCGTCGCCGCCGGAGCTCACGTGTCGGTTTGCGACATCGACGAGGCGGTGCTGCATCTCGCCTCGCTCCCCGGATTCGCTCACGCGACGGTCGCCGACGTCGGCGATGCCGAACAAGTGAAGGACTTCGTCGACAGTGCCGCCACTGCGATGGGTGGCATCGACATCGTCGTCAGCAACGCCGGCATCGTGCGCCCCACGCAACCCACCAAGGATTCCTTCGACAAAGGGGTCGCCGACTTCGACGATGTCATCGCCGTGAACCTGCGGGGCGTGTACCTCACCGGCCGTGCCGCGATTCCCCACATGCTCGTCGGAGGCGGCGACATCGTGAACGTCACCACCGACCACATCCACACCTGTGGCTGGCCCGAACATCTCGATCACGCCGACTTTCCCGAGTGCCCGTGGCACGACGTGCAGCGTCCCCCGATGGGCAGCAAGAACTTCGACATCTACGACGCGTCCAAATGGGGAATCAAGGGCATCACGAACGCGTGGGCGCGCGCACTCGCTCCGAATCGGATCCGCGTGAACTCCTTCGGAATGGGTGCCACGGTCACACCGATGTTCCTGAAAGTGTTGGGAGATCGCCCCCTGCCCCCGGGCACCATGCAGGCACCCGAGGTGGCCGCGGTGTTGCTGCAACTCCTCGCCGAGGGTCCCGACGGTCGCACCGGAGACGACGTGCAGGTGTGGGCCGGTCACGGCGCGGTGTTGCCACCCGTCGGCCTCGAGGGGCGATTGGCCGCCATCGACATCTCCCGATGATCGATCACTGAATAGTCTCGAACCATGACCACCATCGAACGTGTTCCCGCCTTCGAGAACACGTTCGCGCGTGATCTTGCCGACATGTTCGAGCCGTGGGCGGCGGTGGTGGTGGAACGTCCCGAGTTGCTCGTGTTGCAGGACGATCTCGCGACCGAACTCGGCTTCGATCCGGACTGGTTGCGCACCGCCGACGGCGTTCGCTTTCTGGTGGGCAACCTGGAACTGCCCGGCATGCAAACAGTTGCTCAAGGTTACGCGGGTCATCAGTTCGGTGGATTCTCGCCACGATTGGGCGACGGGCGCGCACTTCTGCTGGGCGAGGTGATCGACACCGACGGCGCGCGTCGCGACGTTCACTTGAAGGGCTCGGGCCGCACGCGTTTCTCGCGCGGTGGAGACGGGAAGGCCGCGGTCGGCCCCATGTTGCGCGAGTACGTCATCGGCGAAGCCATGCGGGCCCTCGGAATTCCCACCACGCGGGCTCTGGCCGTGGTGGCCACCAACGAACTCATCCCGCGCGACGAGATGTTGCCCGGCGCGGTTCTGTGTCGCATCGCCTCCAGCCATCTGCGCGTCGGTTCGTTCCAGTACGCCGCCACCATGAGTCACGATCACGTTCGCCGGCTGGCCGATTACGCAATCGAGCGCCACTATCCGCATCTGGCCGGCACCGACGATCGACACCTCGCGTTCTTCCACGCGGTCATGAACGTCCAAGCGTCGTTGATCGCCAAATGGATGAGCGTCGGTTTCATCCACGGCGTGATGAACACCGACAACATGACCATCTCCGGCGAGACCATCGACTACGGCCCGTGTGCCTTCATGGACACGTACTCACCCACCACGGTCTTCAGTTCCATCGACCATCAGGGTCGCTACGCCTACGGCAACCAGCCCCACATCGCCCAGTGGAATCTCGCCCGTCTGGCCGAGACGTTGTTGCCACTCCTGCACCCCGACAAGGACGAGAGCATCCGCATCGCCACCGAGGCCATCAACGAATTTCCGGCGTTGTTCGAACGCCAGTGGGAATCGTCGATGCGCGCCAAGCTGGGGCTGATACCGGACTCACCCGCTCAGACTGGTCTGTTCCATTCGCTGCTCACGTTGTTCGAGAGCCACCGGGTGGATTTCACCAACGGCATGCGCGCGTTGTCCGATGTGGTGCGCGGCCGACGCGAGAGAATGCACGCTCTCTTCG
>JAURHL010000214.1 GCA_030833305.1 Acidimicrobiales bacterium
ACAGGAAATGCATCAGATTTTGGAGATTTAACACAGACAGTAAGCAATGGTGGTGCTCTTTCCAATGCTCACGGAGGTTTATAAGAAATGTCTAAACTTAACATCTCAAGACTTACCAACGAGAACGAGGACGGGTCACGCGCGTACTTCGCCACGTTCGTGGGATTCCTGCCGGCGAACGATCCGCGCATCTCCATCCTGGTCTCGATCGACGAACCTGATCCCTCGAGCCGTGACCGATTCGGTGGAACCGCCGCCGCCCCCGCCTTCGCCAAGGTCGCGACCATGGCCATTCACGAGCTTTCGATCGAACCGACGGCCGACGACGCCGGTTGCCCGGCGGTGGTCGAGTGACCATGACGCAGGGAACCCAACATCGAAGCGTGAGCGACCTGCTGCGTGGCGTCGGTCCCTCGATGGCCGATTTGGTCGCCGGCTCAGGTGATGTCGTCGTGAGCGACGTCACCCATGACTCGCGAAAGGTCGAGCCGGGCACGATGTTCTGCTGCGTGCGCGGGGTGCAGCGTGACGGACACGATTTCGCCGCCGCCGCCGTCGAGCGGGGAGCGGCCGCGCTCCTGGTCGATCATCGACTGGACGGGCTCGGTGAGGTGGCTCAGATCATGGTCGAGGACGTCCGTTCGCTGATCGGGGCCTTCGCCAGCGAGGTGTTCGGCAATCCGTCCCGGCACATGTCGGTGGTCGGAATCACCGGCACCAACGGCAAGGGTTCCACGGCGCAGATGATCACCCGTCTGCTCATGGCCAGCGGCCTGCGCGTGGGCACCTACACCAGTCCGCACCTCGAACGGGTGAACGAACGCTTCACCATCGACGGTTCGCCGATCTCCGACGACGCGTTCGCCGAGCAGATCGCCGCGGTCTCCGATCTCGAGATGCTGTCGGGCATCCGGCCCGGATACTTCGACATCTGCACGGCCGCGGCTTTTCGTTGGTTCGCCGACGAGGCGGTGGATGTCATGGTGATCGAGGTCGGGTTGCTGGGTCGATGGGACGCGACGAACGTCGTGAACGCCCAGGTGGCCGTCATCACCAACATCGGGCTCGATCACACCGAGTTCGCCGGGCCGACCAAGGTCGACATCGCTCGCGAAAAGGCCGGCATCATCAAGCCGGGCAGTGCGGTGGTGTGCGGAGAGACCGCGCCAGAGATCGTGGAGATCTTCGCCCACGCGGGTGGGGCGTCGCTGTTGGTTCGCGGCACCGATTTCGACGTCGACAGCAACCAACTGGCACTCGGCGGACGCCTGGTCGGGGTGCGCACACCGACGACCATCTACTCCGATGTCGTCGTTCCGCTCCATGGTCGTCATCAAGCCGACAACGCCGTGGTGGCCATCACCGCGGTGGAGACCTTTTTTGCCCGACCGCTCGCGCAAGACGTGATCGACGAGGGAATGGCGGCGGTCACCATGCCCGGACGCTTCGAGGTGATGGGGCACCAACCGTTGGTGATCATCGATGGCGCGCACAATCCGGCTGGCGCCGACGTGTGCGCCGCGGTGTTCTTCGAGGACTTCGATCCGGCCGGTCGGCGCGTGCTGGTGGTCGGCTGTCTGAAAGGTCGCGACCCCGACGACATGTTGTCGGCGTTGCGGGCCGACGAGTTCGATCTGGTGATCTGTTGCCCGGCACCGTCGCCGCGGGGGATGCCGGCGACGGATCTGGTGGAGGCCGCCCGGCGACTGGGTTGCGACACCGTCGAGTCGGCGACATCGGTGGAGCGAGCCATCGATCGGGCGTTGAGCGAGGCCGGACCCGATGACGCGATTCTCGTGACCGGATCGCTCTACGTAGTGGGTGCCGCCCGTCCGCACGTTGCCCGCCGGCTGCCCTGAGGACGCACCGGCACCCGCCGGTAACCTGACCCCATGGCTGATCGCACCCTCGTCCTGTTCAAACCCGACACCGTGGAGCGGGGCCTCGTCGGCTCGGTTCTGTCCCGTTTCGAGTCCAAGGGGCTCACGATCGTGGCCATGGAACTGCGGCGCCTCGATGCCGACACGCTGGCCCGCCATTACGAGGAGCACGTGGGCAAGGGTTTCTATGCCGACCTGGTGGCTTTCATGTCACGCGGTCCCGTGGTGGCTCTCGTGCTCGAGGGCCCGGAGAACACGTGGGAGGTCGTGCGTTCGATGATGGGCGCCACCAACCCGCGTACCGCCGCTCCCGGCACCATTCGCGGCGATTTGGGCATCCTTTTCACCGAAAACCTGGTCCATGGCAGCGATTCATTGGAGTCGGCGGCCCGTGAGATCAGCATTTTCTTCCCCAATCTGTAACATTTCGGGGATACATCCGGTTCGCCGGCGCCGATCCGGTGCCGACCGTCGTCCGGCTCTCGACAACGTAGGAGGCTCTGGCCATGGCCCGCAATAACCCGCTGGCCCTCGGGCGCGACATAGCGATCGACCTCGGGACGGCCAACACCCTGATCTACGTGCGTGGACAGGGCGTGGTTCTGAACGAGCCCTCGGTGGTTGCTCTTGATGTGGCCGACGGACGGCCGGTCGCGGTGGGCGAGGAAGCCAAGCGCATGATGGGCCGTACCCCCGGGCACATTCGTGCCGTGCGCCCCCTGAAGGACGGCGTCATCGCAGACTTCGAGGTCTGCGAGAAGATGTTGCGCTATTTCATTCAGCGGGTGCACAGCAGTCGGTGGAGCAAGCCGCGCATGGTCATCTGCGTCCCGTCCGGGATCACGGGCGTCGAGCAGCGTGCCGTCCAGGACGCCGCTGAATATGCAGGAGCTCGAAAGCCGGTGCACATCATCGAAGAGCCGATGGCGGCTGCCATCGGGGCCGATCTTCCGGTCCACGAACCCAGTGGGAACATGATCGTCGACATCGGAGGCGGCACCACGGAAGTGGCCGTGATCTCCCTCGGGGGCATCGTCACGGCGCAGTCGCTCCGAGTGGCCGGTGACGAACTCGACGAAGCGGTGGTGGCGTTCCTGAAGAAGGAGTTCTCATTGGCCGTCGGTGAACGAACCGCCGAGGACATCAAGATACAGATGGGATCGGCCTGGCCCTTCGCTGAGGAGATGAAGGCCGAGATCCGCGGACGCGATCTCATCAGCGGTTTGCCCCGCACCATCACCTTGTCCACGGATCAGGTTCGAGAAGCGATCGCCGAACCGGTGGCGGCCATCGTCGACGCGGTGCGAACGACGCTCGACAAGACTCCTCCCGAATTGGCGGCCGACATCATGCACCAGGGAATCACGATCACCGGTGGTGGCGCCTTGCTGGCCGGCATCGATCGGCGATTGGCCCATGAGACGGGCATGCCCATCAACATCGCGCCCGATCCCTTGTACTCGGTGGTCATCGGATCG
>JAURHL010000215.1 GCA_030833305.1 Acidimicrobiales bacterium
GGCGAATCCGATGTTGAACGACAAGAAGTTGCGCGCCGCCGCCGAATCGGACAGCGCCGGTTGGGGAGCGCCGGACCCGGCCACGCGCGCTCCGATGAGCGATGGTCCCACCTCGCCGTGGAATCCGGCGACGCGCGTCATGACCGTTGGTGGCACGGCCAGTGCGACGGCCGTTCTGTTCGTCTTGTTGTTGGCCGGTGCGACCGTCGGTTGGCTCGGAGTCGAAGCACCCGAAGGTGAGGTGTACAAGTTCCCGGCGTTCGCCATCGGCGGACTTCTGGTCGGTCTCGTCTGCGCGATCGTCCTGGCGTTCAAGCCCAATCTGGCCAAGATTCTCGGCCCGATCTACGCCATCGCCGAAGGACTGTTCGTCGGTGCCATCAGCCGGGCATACGAAACGTATTACGACGGCATCGTGGTTCAGGCCGCCGGCGCCACCATCGCGGTGGTCGGCGTGATGCTGGCGCTCTACGGGCTGCGCATCATCAAGGTCACCGACCGCATGCGTCGCATCGTCATCGGCGCCACCCTCGGCGTGGCCGTGTTCTACGGAATCTCGATGCTGATGAGCCTGTTCGGGGCCACGCCCACGTTCCTGTCGTCCAGCAGCGCCCTCGGTATCGGATTCAGCTTCTTCGTCGCCGGTCTGGCGGCGTTCAATCTGGCCCTCGACTTCGACTTCATCGAGCGTGGCGCCAAGGAACGCCTGCCCGAGTCCGTCGAGTGGTACGCGGCCTTCGGTGTGTTGGTGACGGTCGTCTGGTTGTACCTCGAGATCCTGCGCCTGCTCGCCAAACTGCGCGATCGGTGAGTCGACTGATCGACGACGATCTCGATCGTCGAACACTGACCGTCTTCCTGACGGCACTGGTGTGTCTGTGGGCGGCGCACTTCGGCGTGGAGTGGGCACCCGATTCGTTCACGCGCCTCGCCGAGATGAACTGGTGGGCCGGAACGCAGATCGTCTTCTACCTGTTCGTTCCCATGGTGGTGATGTCGACCATCGGCGTTTCGCCGTCGGAGTTCGGCTGGAAGATGCGCGGCACGTCGTCGCACTGGAATGTGTACGCGACGATCTTCGCGGTGGCCGTGCCGTTCGTGGTGATCGCCAGTTACTCGCACGAGTTCCAGGATCGCTATCCGTTGTACGAGATCTATCGCGGCCAGGACGGAGTGTGGCGTGATCTGGCCATCTGGTGGCCGTTCTACGTTCTGCAGTTCGTGGCCATCGAGGCGTTCTTCCGCGGGTTCCTGGTGATCGGTCTCGGTCGTCGAATCGGTTCGTCGGCGATCCTCGTGGCCACCGTTCCGTATCTGATGATCCATCTGGTGAAACCACCGATCGAAGCGGTGGCGTCCATCGTCGGCGGGCTGGTGATGGGGACGCTCGCCTGGCGAACGAAGAGCATCTGGTGGGGTGTGGCCGTGCACGTGGGCGTGGCGGCGTTGATGGATCTGTCGTCGTTGGGTCACAAGGGTTTTCTCTGGTGAAGTTCGTTCATCGTGAGTCGATCCTGACCGGCGTGGCCGCCGCGATTCTGGCCGGTCTCACCGGTCGCGTCGTGGGCGTGGGGCGATGGGGGCTGTTGGTTGGCGCCGTCAGTGGTGCGGTGTCCGGACGGCGTCGCGTGTACGACTGGCGATCACGTCGTGGGGTGGTGGCATTCCTGGCCGATCACACGTGGGCGTTGGCGACGACGACCGCGGGTGTGATCGCGATGGCGGTGAACATGACGCGGGACGCGGGATTCGAACCCAGCTTGTCCGAACGACAGAACCGCATGGTGTACCGACGGGGTTTCGTGTTGCGACGAGGGTTCGCGGTCACGTTCGGCAACGTGGTGAACGGCGCCACCGACGAGAACGGAGAACTCACCGAGCGTCGTCGCACGTTGGTGACGGTCCACGAGGACGCTCACGTGTGGCAGGCGCGGGTGTTCGGGCCGATCTACGTGGTGGTGTACGCGGGGTGGTTCGCCGGTGGTGCGTTGGTGGGCGCGGTGAAGTGGCTCGCATCGGATCGATCGGTGCCGTTGTCGCGGACGGTGGACGCGTACGCGTACTACCGCAACCCGTTCGAACGGCATGCGTATCGATTGCAGGGTGTGTCGACCCCCGCCGACGTCGTCGAACGTTAGAGGGTGCGCAGGAAGCCCAACAGCGCCTCGTTGAACTCGGCGGGATATTCCTGCTGGGTCCAGTGTCCGGCCTTGGGGATGATGGCCTTGCCCTTGTAGTTCGGGGTCATGCCGTTCATGGCGTCGAGGGTGTCGATGCGCGAGGCGATGACACCGTCCTTGTCGCCGCCGATGAAGTAGGTGGGCATCGAGATGCGCTCGGGCGACAGGTCCTTCAACACCTCGAAGTTCGCGTCGAGATTGCGATACCAACTCACCGGACCGAAGAAGCCACTGTTGGTGTACTGCTTCACGTAGTAGTCGAGGTCGTCCGGCGTCAGCCAGAAGGGCAGTCCGTCGGGGATGTCCTTGAACATGTCGAGGAATCCGGTGCCGGTCATCGGGGGCAACTCGTTGACGTCGGTGGGACCGGGGCGATACATCTCGCCACTGGCCCCCCACATGATGGTGTGCATCGTGTGGCGGATGTCGGCTTCCAGCTCGCGCTCGGCGGGGCCGACTTCCTGGAAGTACAACATGTAGAAGAAGCGATCCGCGAACATCATCTTGAACAGATCGGTGGGCTTCATCGGCCAAGGCGTGAACGGAACGCTCACCGCGCAGACCGCGTTCACGCGCTCGGGATGCAGGCGACCGGACTCCCACACCACCAACGCACCCCAGTCGTGACCGACGAAGGTGGCGGTGTCGTGCCCGGTGGCGTCGAGCAGACCGTTCAGGTCGGCGGTGAGGTTGCCGATGCCATAGGCCGCGACGTCACGCGGGGCCGACGAGAATCCGTAGCCGCGCTGATCGGGTGCGAGCACGTGGTAGCCCGCGGCCGCCAACGGTTCCATCTGGTGGCGCCACGAGTGCGCCGACTCGGGAAAGCCGTGGCACAACAACACGCACGGGTTCGCCGGATCGCCGGCCTCGGTGACGACGAGATCGACGCCGTTGGTTCGGATGGTGCGTTGGCGAACGGTCAAGCGAGCGACCACGGCCTCAGAGGCCAAGTACTGAGTAGGACTCGAAGGTGGCCGCCGCGCTCCCGATCAATACATCGCCATCGGTGCCGGACGTGTCCGAAATCGTCAGATTGACTCGATAGGTGTAGTAGTCGAAATCACTGACCTTCCCGGTTGAGTTGAGAGTGAATACTGGACAGGCGCCCTCTTCGCCTTCGGCATTGGCGTTTGTCCAGTTTTCGGTGTATTGCGCGGTCGAACTC
>JAURHL010000216.1 GCA_030833305.1 Acidimicrobiales bacterium
AACGGATTGGACGGCACGACCGGACCCATCAAGGCCGCGCCCGCGACGGCCATGAACATGCACTTCACCACGGGAGCCGCGGCCTTGGCGCCGTAGCCGGCCTTTTCGAGATACGCCGACACCACGATGGGGCGCGTCGGATCGAGGCTGAAGGCCCCGAAGGCCGACGAGTCGTTCCACGGAAGGCTGGCCGCGCCTTGCGCCGTTCCGGTCTTGCCGGCGATCGGCAGATCCTCGTACGGATAGCTCTTGAACAACCGCTCACCGGTGGTGGCGTGGTACGAGCCGTTGTCGGTTCCCGGACCGGTGATCACCCGCGTGAGACCCTTCACGATGGGATCGAGGACGTCGGGCGGAATGTTCAGTGATCGAACGGTGTTCTTCAATCCGAGGTTCAGCACCACCGTCGACTGCGACAGATCCGCCATGCCCACCTGCTCGGAGTTGGGGGTACTGGGTGACAAGAGCGCCAATGCGATCAGCGGTCGGTTGACGTCACCACCGTTACCCAAGGCGCCATAGGCCTGGGCCAATTGCAACGGGGATGCCGCCAGCAATCCCTGACCCACCGACAACTGGACATTGTCTCCGACGAGATAATTGGGACTCTCGCCCTCCATCAGCACACCGTCCTCGACGAGTTGGCGCTTGCTCTCCTTGTCGGGTACTCGACCCGCGGACTCGTAGGGAAGATCGATGCCGGTGCGGGAACCGAAACCGAACTTGCGCACCTCCTCCTGAAGAATCGGCTGCCCACCTCGTTCGGAGAAGATCTCCTCGCCGATCTTGTAGAAGAACGTGTCCGTCGAAACGGCGAGTGCGTCCTCGACCGTCACCACGCCGTAGCGACATGCGTAGTTTCCACCACCGCACAGCGCGTTTCGATAAATGCACTTCACCACTTGGCAGGTCTCTCGGTCGATGCTGACGAGCGTGTACGAACCCTGATCGACGTACCGATAGCTCGCCCCACCGGGCAGTTGGCCGGTGGCCAATGCCGCGTAGGCCACGAAGGGCTTGAAACTGGAGCCCAGGTTGTACTGGCCGGAAATGGCTCGGTTCACGAGCAACGACTGGTCCGGGTCTTTGGTGTTGGGGAAGATCTGTGCGAACTTGTCCCCCGAGATGCCCGAGTTGAACCATCGATTGTCGAACGTCGGATAACTGGCCAGCGCCAGCACCTCGCCGTTCGAATAGTCCATCATGACCACCGAACCGGCCGGGGCCTTCAAGTTGGAGCACTCGGGGAACTGTGGCTTCACCAACTGCTTCTTGTCGTCCTTGGCCTGACACGCGACGATGAACCGATTCAAGCGCAACTGCGTCTCCAACGCCTGTTCCGCGAACTGCTGGTAGTCCAGATCGATCGCGAGTTGCAGATCGTTACCCGGAACGGGCTCGACGCGTTCGACCACACGCAAGATCGCGCCACGCGAATCAACCTCGTAGCGAACGAAACCCGGTGTTCCACGCAGGTACGGCTCGAATATCTTCTCCACACCGAACTGACCGACACGTTCGTTCAGGTCGTAACCGAGGTCCTTGTACTGCGCCGCGTCGCTCTTGGTGATGGCGCCGAGGTAACCGACCACGTGCGCGGCCAACGGGGCGTAGGGATACTCGCGCTTCCATTGGATCGTGGCGTCGACCCCGGGGAAGTCCTCGGAACGTTCGAGCAAGTAGGCAACGGTTTCCTCGCTGACACTCTCCTTCAACGGCATCGGCAAAAGTGGGCTGTACCGCGAACCCGTGCGCTCACCATCGGATCCGACGGGGCCGGCATAGCGGGTTTCCATGTCGTCGACTTCCATGTCGAGCACCGGCGCCAATCGCGAGAAGAGTTCCGAACGATCATCGTCGTCTCGCATCGCTTCCCAAGCAACCGTCACCGTGACGATACGTTCGTTGTCGGCCATGATCCGTCCCTCGCGATCGAAGATGCGACCGCGCTCGGGCAACAACTTCACCGTCCGCGTCTTGTTCGACTGCACCTTCAACTCGAGGGACGAAGAGTCGACGACCTGCAAGAACCACATGCGTAGGCCGAGAGCCGTGAAGATCACGGTGGCCACCACACCCAGGGCCACCAGGCGCGAGGACCGCCGATCAGTTGCCATGGGAACAGCCTGCCATCCTCGTGACCCGCGCGGGCTTCACCCGATGCGCGCTCACAAGAAGACCTCCGATGGTGGAGCAAGTCGTTGCAGTCGACGCACGGCGAGACACCAGCGCATCGCGGGAACCACCGCGTAACTGGCGACTCCATTGAACAATGCGACCACGATCATCACCTTCACGAGGCGCGACGAGATCCAGCCTTCGACTCCGATCCAGTTGGCCACCACCGGCTGGACGAACATGGCGACCGCTGACAATCCGGCGCACGTCACGGCGTTCAACCAACGCGGATTGGCCAGGGACGCGGAAAACACGAAACCCCCCACGAATCCCGCCATTCCGTAAACCAAAGCCGACAGACCCAATGGTGACGTCAACACGAGATCGAACATCAGTCCGAGCACGAATCCCGCGAAGGCACCGCCTTCGGGTCCCGACGCCACGCCGGCACCGATCGACATGCACAGGATCAGTTGCATGACGACCCCGAATGGGGTCAGTTCGGCCAACAACGTCGTCTGCAACGCGAGCGCGGGAAGGCCGACCATCAACAAGCGGACACCGGGACGATTGACGAGGTCGATCATCCGCCCGACACCACCGGTTGGTACAGGAGCACTCGAACGAAGTTCAACGTGCTGAGTCGCGCCGTGAGGCGCACTTCCAGCACGGCACCCGCGGTGCCCGTTCGCTCCACGATCTTGATGACCCGACCGACCACGATTCCACGGGGAGCCAAGCTGCTCGATCCACCCGACGTGATGACGAGTGCACCCACTCGAACCTCGCCGAAGCGCGCGTTCTGATCGATGAACTCGACCACCGGTGCTTTGTCCGGGCCCCGACCCCGGAAGATGCCCGTCTCGACCGACGGCAAGTTGTTGATGTCGATGGTGGTGGTCGGCGCCGAGGTCGACGCACCCGGTGCGATGGTGGACACCGCCACGGTGGTCGGAGACAACGCCCCGAAGTCGACACCGCTGAGGTCGACGCTCGTGGTGGTCGTGGACGACACCGGAGTGGTCGACGATGCCGTGGCCGCATCGACTCCACCGGCCGGAGTCGCCGTCGGCACCGTGGACGACGTCGTGGTGGTCGTCGATGTCGAGGTGGTCGTCGATGTCGAGGTGGTCGTCGATGTCGTGGTGGTCGTGGTGGCGG
>JAURHL010000217.1 GCA_030833305.1 Acidimicrobiales bacterium
TGAATCGACGGCGTCTACGACGCTTTCCGCTCGGTACCCGGACGTTCCGACGGCATCGATTGACGATCGGGCCGGACGGATTCCGGACCGTCCGGCCCGATCGTCGCCGGTAGCCTTGACGTCGTGCCCGAGTTCCAGACCAGTCCCGGCATGCGGGACGTCTTGCCCCCCGAGTCGGCCCGTTGGCGACGGTTCGTGCGCACCTTCGACGAGACGGTCTCGGCCGCCGGATACGGCCAGGTCGTTCCACCACTCCTGGAGGACATCGGGGTCTTCCATCGGGTCGGAGAGGCCACCGACGTGGTCACCAAGGAGATGTACGACTTCGTCGACAAGGGCGAACGCCACGTGGCCCTGCGGCCCGAACAGACGGCCAGTGTGTGCCGCGCCTTCGTTCAGCATCGCCCCGCCACTCCGTGGAAGGTCTGGTACGCCGGCCCGAATTTTCGTTACGAGAAGCCCCAGCGCGGGCGCTACCGCCAGTTCGACCAGGTCGGAATCGAGGTTCTCGGTCCGGATGATCCGTTGCTCGACGTCGAGGTGATCGCCCTCGGCTGGCGTTTCTTCCAGCGACTCGGACTGCGGCAAGTGACGCTGATGGTGAACAGCCTCGGCGAACCCGATGACCGTGCCCGCTTCGTCGCCGCCCTTCACGCCCACTTCGAGACCAACATCGAACGCCTCACCCCCGAGAGTCGCGTCACGCTGGCCAAGAACCCCCTGCGGGTCCTCGACTCCAAGCGACCCGAAGACGCCACGGTGATCGCCACCGCACCGCGCATCGCCGATTTCCTCGGCGAGACGGCTCGTCGCAGTTTCTCCGCCGTGTGCGACGGGTTGCGCGCCCTCGACATTCCCTTCGTGGTCAACGATCGTCTGGTCCGCGGGCTCGATTACTACCGTCTCACCACGTTCGAGTTCGTGGGGGGAACGCTCGATTCCGCGCAGAACGCTCTCGGAGGTGGCGGTCGCTACGACGGACTGGTCGAGGACCTCGGTGGACCAGACACCCCGGGTATCGGCTTTGCACTGGGGCTCGATCGCACGCTCCTGGCGTGTGACGCCGAAGGAGTATTCGCTTCGCCTGCATCGCGCGTCGACGTGTTCGTCGTGGACACCACCGGCGGATTGAACGCCCTGCTGCTCACCGATCAGCTACGCGAGAACGGAATACGAGCCGATCGGGCCTACGAGAACCGCTCGATGAAGAGCCAGATGAAGGCCGCCGATCGCAGCGGTGCCGTCGTCGCCGTGATCATCGGACCCGACGAAGCCGAATCCGGCACCGTCGTCGTACGACCGCTGCGCGACGGGGGAGAGCAATCGAGCGTGTCCCGCTCCGACCTGACCAACACATTGAAGAGAGTTCTGTCATGACCACATCGAATCGCCAGACGTCCATGCGCACCCACATGTGCGGCGAGATCTCGGATGTTCACGTCGGCAACACCGTGTCGGTGTGTGGCTGGGTGGCCAAGCGCCGCGAGCACGGCGACAAGTTGGCCTTCGTGGACCTGCGCGACCACACCGGGATCGTCCAGTGCGTCATCGACAACGCGGTCGACGTTCGCAGCGAGTACGTCGTTCGCGTGACCGGTGTCGTTCGACCCCGTCCGGAGGGAACCGTCAACGCCAACATCGCGACCGGCACCGTGGAGATCGGCGACTGTGTCGTGGAGGTGTTGCGTTCGGCCGAGCCACCGCCGTTCCCGGTCGATCAACGCGCCGACGAGGTCGACGAGAACGTGCGTCTTCAATACCGCTACCTCGACATCCGTCGCGAGCGCATGCAACGCAACATTCGAACCCGCGCCAAGGTCAACTCGGCCGTTCGCGACGCGATGGAGCGCCAAGGCTTCGTCGAGGTCGAGACCCCCATGCTGGTTCCCTCGACCCCCGAGGGTGCGCGCGAATTCCTCGTTCCGTCGCGCAAGGAGCCGGGTTCCTTCTACGCCCTTCCCCAGAGTCCCCAACTGTTCAAGCAGTTGCTCATGGTGGCCGGAATCGATCGCTACTACCAGATCGCCCGTTGTCTTCGCGACGAGGACCTGCGAGCCGATCGCCAGTACGAGTTCATGCAGCTCGACGCCGAGATGAGTTTCGTGAGTCAAGACGACGTCCTGGCCGCCATCAGCGAGGCCGTGCTGTCGGCCGCCGAGGCCGTCACCGGCGAACGACCCGCCCCGATCGAGCGCATCACCTGGCGCGACGCCATGGAGCGATTCGGAGTCGACAAGCCCGATCTGCGGTTCGACATGGAATTGAAGGAACTCACGAACATCTTCGCCGCGACCGAATTCAAGGCCTTCGCCGGGGCGTCGTCGATCAAGGGCATCAACGCCAGTGGACGAGCCGAGGAATTCGGTCGCAACAAGCTCGATCAGATGACCGACAAGGCCAAGAAGATGGGTGCCAAGGGTCTCGTCTGGCTGAAGAAGACGGCCGACGGTTACGACTCTCCGGTCGCCAAGTTCCTTTCGCCGAGCGAGCAGGACGCGCTCACGTCGATGTTCGCCGCGGAAGTCGGCGATCTCATTCTGATCGTCGCCGACGAGTGGATGACCACCTGCGAGGTGCTCGGACAACTTCGCAACGACCTCGGACGGCCTCCCGTGCACCAGGGACCGTACCGTTACGTGTGGGTCGTGGAGTTCCCGTTGTTCGTCGGTGTCGACAAGGAGAGCGGTCGTCCCAAGCCGGGTCATCACCCGTTCTGCCGACCGCACCCCGACGACCTGGACAAGTTCGAGACCGACCCCATGTCGGTGCGAGCACTCGCCTACGACCTGGTGCTCAATGGCTGGGAGCTCGGCTCGGGCAGCATCCGGATCCACGAACCCGAGATGCAACGCCAGGTGTTCTCGGCTCTGGGCATCAGCGAGGAGGAGGCGAATCGAAAGTTCGGTTTCTTCCTGAAGCCGTTCACCTACGGAGCGCCGCCCCATGGTGGCTTCGCGTTCGGCCTCGACCGGTTGGTCGCGATCCTCGCGGGTGAGGAGAACATTCGCGAGGTCATCGCTTTCCCGAAGACCCAGAGCGGACAGGACCCGATGACGAACGCCCCGACGCGCGCCGAGGCCAAGCAATTGGACGAACTCGGTATCCGGACGCTTCCGCCCAAGGCCTGATCGCGGCGTCATGGGCACCCAGCAGTTTCGTGCCGGTGTCGCGTTGATCGTTCGGCGCGAGAACGGGGACGTGATGGCGTTCGAACGCGTCGACACCCCCGGTGCGTGGCAACTGCCCCAAGGTGGTCTCGACACCGGCGAGG
>JAURHL010000218.1 GCA_030833305.1 Acidimicrobiales bacterium
TATCAAGCGGAGGGGCGAATGATGAAAACCGTACCTTGCAGCGCCGTCATCGACGGCTTCGATCCCACCGGCGGTGGCCTGACCCGCGATGCCATCGGCCTTGGCCGGGTAGCCGAGAAGGGCCTGGACGTACGCCACGGCACCATCCTCAGCCTGGAAGACATCAACGTCAGCTTCGACGGCTTCAAGGCGCTGACCAATCTCAGCCTGTACATCGGCGTCGGCGAGCTGCGCTGCATCATCGGACCCAACGGCGCCGGAAAGACGACGTTGTTCAAGATGCTCACCGGCCAGGAAGCCGTGGACTCCGGAACCGTGAAGGTGGGCGACACCGTGGAGTTGGCCTACGTGGATCAGAGTCGCGATTCCCTGAATCCCGACGCCACGGTGTACGAGGAGATCACCGGCAACATCGAGCACATGAAGGTGGGCAACCGCGAGATCAACGGACGCGCGTACGTCGCCTCGTTCAACTTCAAGGGCAGCGACCAGCAAAAGCGTGTGGGCGATCTGTCCGGAGGCGAGCGCAATCGCGTGCACCTGGCCAAGTTGCTCAAGACCGGCGGCAACGTTCTGCTGCTCGACGAACCCACCAACGACCTCGACGTCGACACCCTGCGCGCGCTCGAGGACTCCCTGGAAGCGTTCCCCGGATGCGCCGTCGTCATCAGCCACGATCGCTGGTTCCTCGACCGCATCGCCACCCACGTTCTCGCCTTCGAGGGCGACAGCCAGGTGCGCTGGTTCGAGGGCAACTTCAGCGAATACGAAGCGTGGCGCAAGAAGGAGATGGGTTCCGCGGCGGACCAGCCCCA
Organism: Acidimicrobiales bacterium; assembly: GCA_030833305.1. Lineage (GTDB taxonomy): Bacteria > Actinomycetota > Acidimicrobiia > Acidimicrobiales > Ilumatobacteraceae > Casp-actino8. The sequence continues at coordinate 816 of JAURHL010000218.1, forward strand.
TCGCATCAAGTACAAGCCGCTCGCCCGCTGATGACCGCCTCGGTTCGATTCGTTCGCGTCGCGTGCGCCGTCGTCTTCGTGTCGTGCATCGCCGGGTTGATCGTCTCGTCGATCGCCGGCAACAACGAGGGCTGGGTGCTGACCATCGGTATGTGTGGTGCGGCCGCCGCAGTGATTCTCATCGTCGTGTCGTTGGTGACGACCAATCGTCGACTACCCGAGTTCGTCGAGGCCGACGCCGAAGCGATCGAGGCCCGCATCGCGCGTCTGACGGCCGCCGGCGTCGATGAAGCAGAACTACGTGAATTGGTGAGGGCCTCCGTGAAACTGGGTCGCGGCCAGTGACCGACGCCCGTGCATCGGAGACCGATCAGGAACTCGCCACTCGCCTGGCCGTCGAAGCTGGCCGCATGTTGGTGGAATTGCGCGACGATCTGGTGCGCGAGGGCATCCACTATTGGGACCTGAAGGACGAAGGCGACGTCGCCGGACATCGCTTTCTCGTCTCCGCCCTCACGGCGGCTCGGCCGGACGATGTGATCCTGTCCGAGGAGGCCGCCGACAACCGTCGTCGACTGCAAGCAGACCGCGTGTGGATCATCGACCCCATCGACGGCACCAACGAGTTCGCCGAACCTCCACGTTTCGATTGGGCGATCCACATCGCATTGTGGGAACGCGGTGCACTCACCGCCGCCGCGGTCAGCATGCCGGCCCTCGATCTGGTCTTCAGCACGCATCCGGCCCCGACTCTTCCCGCGGTCGAACGCGAACGCCCGATCCTGGTGACCTCGCGCTCGCGCAACACCTATGCCGCGGTTCGCGTGGCCAACGAACTCGGCTGCGACGTCGGACGACTCGGTTCGGCCGGGGCCAAGACCATGGCGGTCGTCATGGGGGAAGCCGACATCTACGTGCACGACGGGGGCATGTACCAATGGGATTCCGCCGCCCCCGCCGCGGTGGCCTTGGCCGCCGGCCTGCACGTCAGTCGCATCGACGGAAGCCCTCTCGTCTACAACCAGGAATCGTTGTGGCTTCCGGACTTCGTGGTGTGCCGTCCCGAGTTCGCCGGGGCGGTTCTGGCCGCCGTCGACTTCTGAGACCTTCGCCGTTACAGCGAACGAGTACATCTGTAAGGTGGGAGCGTGAATCGCCATCCCGGAATCGCCATCGCCGGCCTGACTTCGTTGGCCGCCGGCATCATCCACGGTGGAGCCATCGGCCTCCACGTCGAGCACCCCCAGTTGGCCCGCATCTTCATCGTCACGACGTTGCTCCAAGTGGGCTGGGGTTTGACGATGCTCCTCGCTCCCCGAGCGGTGCTCATTCCGGCCGGCGTTCTGATCAACGGCGCCGCCGTCGGCGGATGGTTGCTCACCCGAATCGCGGGCGTCTCCTGGATCGACGGACTCGAAGTGGCCGAGAGTCCACAATGGGCCGACTCCATCTGCGCCGGACTCGGAGCCATCGCTGCCACCACCGCCCTGGCCGCGATGCTGATCGGTTCACGCCCACTTCCGTCCGTGCGCCTGACCTACCCGGCGATGGCGTGCGCGGTGTTGGTCGTCCCGGCCATGTGGACGGGAAGCACTCACGTGCACAACCATTCCTCGGCCCTCACGGCGAGTGGCGTGGTCGACGAATCGCAACCCCACGGCCACTCCGACGAGGCGGCGATCCAAGTTGTCAACGTCGATGGGTCCACAACCGAAACAACGGCGCACCCCCACTCCACCGATTGGCCGCGGGCCTATGACCCGGCGGTCGGACTCGACATCTCCGGCGTCGATGGTGTGAGCGCCGAGCAAGAAGCACGGGCACGGGCTTTGATCGAGGACACCCTGGATCAATTGCCACGGTGGGCCGACTACGACGACGCGGTGTCGCAGGGTTGGGTATCGATCGGCGACGAGTCGACGGGCTTCGAACACCTCATCAACCGACGACTCATCTTCGATGACAAGTTCCTCGACCCTTCGGCCCCGGAGGCTTTGGTCTACAAGGCCGAAGGCAGCAAGCGAACGCTCGTGTCGGCGATGTTCATGGCCAACTTCGGCGTTGCGATCGACGATCCGAAGCTCACCGACTTCGCGGGTCCGCTGATGCAGTGGCACGTGCACGACAATCTCTGCTTCCGAAACACCACGGACGGGCGCTCGGTCGTGGCAGGAGTGCTGGATGCCGACGGCAAGTGTCCGACCGGTTCGGAACTCACCGGTGGAGGCTTCGCGATGGTCCACGTCTGGATCGCCGCGCACCCGTGCGGACCCTTCGCGGCTCTGGAAGGCGTGGGGGCGGGTCGCGCCAGTGTCAGCGACTCCGAGCGTAAGGACATGTGCCAACACGATCACACCGAGATGTCGTCCGGCTCCACGTCGTCCGGGACAGGATCGACGTCACCCGTGACGACGCCGGCTCCGACCACCACCACTCCCA
>JAURHL010000219.1 GCA_030833305.1 Acidimicrobiales bacterium
CGGTGATACCCATGAGGGCCAGACTGGCGACCATCGGCCAAGGGTAGGCCCCCGCGCCATCGCGAGTCGGGGTTGTCGCTGGTCAGAGGGGTTTTGCGCCCGATGAGGAGGGGCGGAGCGTTGACCGTAACAGAAATGAAATGTCCGGTACCCTTGACCCGTCATGGTCGCCCGCCCCCACGCCCCCCGTTCGGGATCCCGGACTTTTGGTGCTTTGGCGACCGCGGCGACCCTCGCGTTGGGACTGGTGGTGGGTTTGCCGGCCGCCGGTTTGGCCACCCCGGCGGACTCCTCCGACGCCGCCGCCGAGAAGGCCGCCGCCGAGATTCAGGCCGCCCGCGACCGGGCCAACGCGGCCGCCGATGCTGCTTTCGCCGCCGAGTCGGCCCTCGATGCCCTGACGATCGACGTGGCCAACATCGAGATCGAGTTGGCGGACCTGGAGGTGCGGGCCAACTCGCTGCAGATCGGGGTCGAAGAAGTGGCGGTACAGCGATTCGTCAGCGGAGGTGGAGGCGGAATCCCCTTGCTCAGTGGTCTCGACGGTCCGTCCGCGCAAGCCCAAGCAAACGTGCTCATCGAGATCGTGAGTGACACCTCCCAATCCACCCTCGACGAGTACGACGCACTCAGCAAGGAACTCGCCGACAAACGACGTTCACTCGAGCGGGCCAAAGAACGCGAGGCTCAGGCCATCAAGGATCACGAGGCGGCTCAAGCCAAGGCACTGGCCGAGGTGGAGCGTTTGAAGAAGATCGAAGCTCAGCGTCTGAAGGATGAAAAGGTCCGTCGGATCCTCGAGGCGGCGCGCATCAAGGCGCAAGCGGAGGCCATGGCGGCGGCCGGTGATCCGTCGGGCAGCATCGTGAACACCGGCGCGGGCAACACCGGAAAACGTCGCTCGGGTAGCTCGGGCTTCTTCGACAACGGCGTGTACGTCGATGGCAACATCATCTGCCCCGTGGCCGGATCGTCGGGGTTCGGCGACACCTGGGGCGCGCCACGCAGTGGCGGACGTCGTCACAAGGGGGTCGACATGATGTCGTCGATGGGAACGCCTTTGGTGGCGGTCGCTTCGGGCACCCTTCGGATCATCAGCAGTCGAGGGATCGCCGGAAATTCGATTCTGCTCCGAGCGAACAACGGCAACACCTACTTCTACGCGCACCTGAGCGCCTACGAAGGGGGAGAACGTTCCGTCGAGCAGGGTGACATCATCGGGTACGTCGGTGACACCGGCAACGCCACGGGCAACCCACATCTTCACTTCGAGGTGCATCCCGGTGGTGGCAGTCCGGTCAACCCGTATCCGTCGGTTCGTGCCGCCTGTTGACGAACGAGGCAAGATAGGGGCATGTCGTCCCACTCGGATCCGATCGGCGATCTCGCCGCGGCGATCTCGAGAGTGCTCGAGGGTCGCACGATCACGGAGCTGACCCGGCTGAGCGGCGGAGCGTCGCGCGAAACCTGGCGTTTCGCGGTCGATGGAGAGCCCTTGATCATCCAACGTCAGCGTTCGGGGGACACGCGCGACATGGAAGTCGAAGCCTCGGTTCTGCGGGCCGCCGCCGTGGCGGGCGTCCCGGTCCCTCGACTGGTGGTCAGTGGTCGATTCGACGAGGGTGCCCGTTACATCATCCAGTCATGGGTCGAGGGCGAGACGATCGCCCGCAAGATTCTTCGCGACGACGTCTACGCGTCGGCCCGTCGTTCTCTGGTCGGTCAGTTCGCGACGGCGTTGGCGGCCGTGCATTCGATCCCGATCGACGACGTCGCGGGCCTACCCACCACCGACCAGATGGCTCAGTACCGCCAGAGCCTGGACGATCTGAACGCCCAATTGGATCAGGCGCACCCCGCGTTCGAACTGGCGTTCCGATGGCTCGAAGGCAACCGTCCCGCCAGTGCCCGACGCACCGTGGTTCACGGAGATTTCCGGTTGGGCAACGTGATGGTGGGTCCCGACGGCCTGCGCGCGGTTCTGGATTGGGAACTGGCCCACATCGGCGACCCGATGGAGGACCTCGGTTGGTTGTGTGTGCGCGCGTGGCGCTTCGGGTCCGAACGACCGGTCGCCGGTTTGGGCACTCGCGAGGCCCTCCTCGCCGGTTACGAAGCCGCATCCGGGTCGACGGCCGACCCCGACGCTTTGCGGTGGTGGGAGGTGCTCGGAACCTTGAAATGGGGGATCATGTGCATGTTGCAGGCCAGTGCGCACCTGCTGGGATTCTCTCGTAGTCACGAGTTGGCGGCCATCGGGCGTCGCGTCTGTGAGAACGAGTACGACATCATGCTGGCTCTCGAGGGTCGTTGGTCGACCTTGGGGGTGGCGTGAACACGGAACAGACCCCGCACGACGTCCCGACGGCGGCCCAATTGGTCGAATCGGTGCGCGAATGGTTGCAGAACGACGTGCTGACCTCGACCACCGGCCGGGTGCAGTTCCACTCGCGCGTGGCCATCAACGTGCTGGCCATGGTCGAACGTGAGTTGGCGGTCGGCGCGCGGCAGTCGATCGATCATGCTCGGCGCCTGAGCGAACTCGGCGTGGCCTCCGACGCCGAGCTCGCGGCCGGCATTCGTTCGGGGGCGTTCGACGATCGAATCGACGACGTCGTGGCCGCGGTGCGTTCCTCGGTGGTGGACAAGTTGTCGGTGGCCAACCCCACCTACATGCGGGCCGACGATCAGTCGTCGTAGTCGTCGACGCTCGTCTTCGAACTCAGTTTCACCGGCTGACCCGCCGCCAATTGCCCGCAGGCCGCGGCGATATCGGTCCCGCGGTTGCGGCGCACGGTGGCGTTGGCTCCCAATTCGATCAGTTGGTCTGCGAACGCGTACACGTGCGACTTCGCCGAACCGCGCACCGCGTAGCCCGGCGTGGGGTTGAGCGGAATCAGATTGACGTGGGCCGGAACCCGGAATCGTCGACACAAACTGGCCAACTCGATGGCATCGGACGGGCGGTCGTTCACATCGGCGATGAGGGCCCATTCGAAGCTGAGGCGACGGCCCTTGGCTTCCAGGTATTCGCCGCAAGCCTCCATCAAGACCTTGATGGGATAGCGACGATTGATGGGCACGAGCGAGTCGCGCAGGTCGTCGTTGGCGGCGTGCAGGCTGACGGCGAGGCTGACGGGAAGCGGACGCGCCGCGAGCCGCTTGATGCCGGGCACGATGCCCACGGTCGACACGGTCAGCTGTCGAGCCGAGATTCCGATGTCGTCGTGGATGCGAACCAACGAC
>JAURHL010000021.1 GCA_030833305.1 Acidimicrobiales bacterium
GTCGAGGGTGCTTGCGCCAAGGAATGCTCCACTCGCGTGGCCACCATGCCGCTCGAACTGGACCAGGCGTCGGTGGCGGTGGTGCCGGTGACGCGCACACCGGCATTGGGAACGAAGATGTAGCCGTCCGCGAGAAACCGGTTGGCGGTCACTGATGTTCCGTTCAGCCGCACGTCCACCGCCCACGACGTCGTCGGCGAGAGAGTCGAGGTGCGATACGAAACCGGTGTCGAGTTGGCGATCGGAACGATGGAATGGCTCGTGACCGGGGTGGTCGAACCGTCGGCGAGCAACACCGAGTCCGCGGGGACCGTGACCGAGGCGTTCGATTGACCGAAGTTCACCGTACGAATCGACACCCCCTCGCTTCCACGGTTGGACGCCGTCGACACTCGACGGTTGAAGCGGACCGACGACTCTTGAACGGTGAGCGTGGCGATGTCCCCGAGCAACAGCGTGGCCCCTTTGCCGGTGATCTCGTGACTCTTGGGAGCGGTGGAGGCGTAGGCGGCTTGCGCGTCGACCGCGCATCCGGAGTACAAGCCCTCTCCGAAGACGACCTGTGCTCCTCCCGTGATGACGAGAGGTCGTTCGAAGTAGTACACACCCGAGGCGAAGTAATGGGTACCACCGGTCAACGTCAGCGGCGTCGTTCCGAGGTAGCGCCCGGGGAAGTAAACGAGGCACGTACCGATGGACGCCTGCGAACCAGGCCGCGAATAGCTGGGGACTTGGGGTAGTGACGGATAGGTGCGCGTGACGCCGTCGAGGTCGCCGACCATCTGCCACCACGGCGTCGGCACCTCGGTCCATGAGTACGTGTCGTTGGCACCACGAGAGATCACCGAGGAGGACGAAACGCCCATGGCTCCGGTGTTGATCGACACGTCTCCGGACAACGCGCGGGCCACGCTTCCGGCCCACGTCGGTGTGACGATGCTCGATGGGGTACCAGAGTTCGCCGTGACGACCGTTCCGATGCGACCGCGACCGGTGGTGTAATTGGACAGGCTCGTGCAGGTGGCCGTCACGTCGGCACCGGCGATCGTCCATTGGGTGGAGCCGGTGAAACAGTCGGACGGGCCGAATTCTCTCTGGAGAGTGATCGCCATGCGCGTGCCGGACTTCACGGCTTCGGCACCGGCGATGCGCTCGTGCAACGCGGGTCGAGCACGAATGACCGCTTGCGAGTACGTCAACAACCCGGTGGCGATGATGCCTCCGACCACCATCAGGATCATGACCATCAGCAACGCTGATCCCCTGTCGTCGGACCCGCATCGTTTCATGACGGTCTCGAGATCATCACGCAGGACACGGCCTCGTCGGGTGTGAGCGTGACGACCACTCCGGGAGTTCCGTCGGTCGGCGAAGTGACACGGTCCGCTCCCAGCGGTGCGCCGGCCGATGTGCACTCGGCGCGCACGAACGTGTAGCCCGACACCGGGGTCTCGCCGACGCGCACCGAGCGGGTGGTGGTGCCGGTCGGGAAGGTGTAGTCGAAGGTGATCGACGACGAGGTCGCCAGATCGAGCTCGCGAACCCCGACATCGGTGGTGTAACTCCACACGCCGCTGGCCTCGACGAGCGAACTCGCGACCTCGATGCGTTTTTGCACCGTCACGGTTCCTCCACATTGGGCGGCACTGATGGCGCGCAGCACGTTGCCCAGTTGGGCGAACGAGGCCGAATTGGCGGGGAGGAAGAAGTCGGCCGCCGACGCGTTGCCGAGGTTGGTCGGCCCGGTGCCGTTCCAGGTGACCGGACCGACCACGCTCCTCATCCGGTCCTGGTTGGTGGTGCTGGCATCGTTGCCGACGAGCACCCCGACCACGCGGGCACCGGTTCCACGTCCGTAGTTGGCCGCCGTGACGGCGCGCGAGAGATCCGTGGAGTTGTACCGAGTGTCTCCATCGCTCGGAAGGTTGGTTCGATTTCGATTGGGCTCACCATCGGACACGAACACCACGAGCTCGGGAAGCTGCGCGAAGGGCGTTCCCGATGTCGTGCGAAACGCCTGCCAGAGTCCGTCCTCCCAATTGGTGCCACCACCCCAACGCCCCGACGAGGTGTCCTGGGCGTCGACCTTGTTGCGCATGGCCGTGAGCGACGATGACGGGTTGAGGATGTTGACGTATTGACCGGCGGTGGTGGGGTAGTACGAGTACGCGGAGATGTCGAATCCCACGATTCGCATGAACGTGGGGGTTCCCGTGTACGCGTCGATGAAGCCGAGGGCCGCGTTCACCAGTGCGGTCTGACCGTTCTGCGACGGAATGGAACTGGAGGTGTCGAGAACGATGGTGACCGTTCCACCGCACCGACTCGGAGGTGCCGCCGGGTCCACGATGCCACCGGTGTAGTTGGTCGGCAGTTGATCCTCGGAGGACAGTCCGGCTCCTCCGGTGGTGAACACCTCACCACTGGCGAAGGTGACGTCGATGTCCTCACCGATGGGACGCAAGACCACTTGATTTCGCGCCGTGACGAGAACGGCGTGCACCGGTGGTTGGGTCGCCGTCCACGTGGGTGGCGGTGCGGCCAGTTCGTGGGCCACACCCACTTGCGTCACCTCGGGGCTCGGCCCGTTCGGGTCACGAATCTCGTAACGCCGCAACTGCCATTCGTCGCCGTCGTTCACGTAGCGATAACTGATGGTGACGTACGACGTCGCCGAAGAGCCGGACAGATCCGGTCTGGTGATGGTGATGACGTTCGTGCCGGGAAGCGTGGTCGCCGCCGCGGGTTGATACGTCGGTTCGACGTTGCGCGAGACCGCCGATGCCAGGTCGGTGGGAATCCAGGCCTGCAGGAACGTGACGTCCTTGGATTCGGCGATGCGATCCCGGGTGGGTGCCTCGGATCGCAGCATCACGATGACCGCCGCGGCCAACGACGACATGATGACGCCGAGGATGGTGACCGTGATGAGCAATTCGACGAGGGTCATCCCCCGATCGGTCTCGTCACGAGATGACGCGCGGAAAGACATTGTTCTTCACCACCTCGAGCGTCTTGGTGTATCCGGACGGCGAGGTCACCGAGATGGTGATCAATTGCAGGGTGCGGGCGGTGGTGAGCGACGCGGATTCGTTGCACTCGCCGGCCGTGAGTCCGTTGGTGGTGACCCAGGTGCCTTGCGACGGCGACGTCGGCGACCAGTGGCGCAGCGAGACCAACGTGACGGTGGAGACGGGCCAGTCCACCGTGCCGGCGGCGGCTTGCACGATGGGCAGGTATCCGCCGTTGCCGGTGAGCGTGGGGCAGGGGATGTAGGCGTAGTTCGCCAACCGATCCGCCGCACTTCCCAGCACGGCTTCGACCTTGGCTTGGTCGTCGGAAAAGCGCGACAAGCGCACCGACGACCACATGGCCCCCAACACGCCGGCCACGACGAGGCCCATCAGCGAGACGGCGATCACCGTCTCCACCAGGCTGGCGCCCTCGTCTTTCCTCGAATGTCGTGCCATCAACCGGTCCCGTCTCGCGCTCGGACGGGTATCGGCCCGTGGCCGTGGCCGTTTCGTCAGGCTTTCGTCAAGACACCGGCGACATGTGTCGACCCGGCGTCGTGGACCACACGGGACGGGTCAGTGGATGACCCCGGCCGCACGCAGAGCAACGGGGTCGAGGCCGATCTCGGCCACCACGTCGTCGCTGTGCTGGCCGGCCGAGGGAGCGAAGTCACCCACGCGGGCCGGCGTGGATGAGAAGCGGGCCGCGGGTCGTGGCTCGCGCACGCGGCCCGCCGTGGGGTGTTCGCGCTCGACGAAGACCTTGTTGTTCTCGATCTGGGGCTGGGAGGGCAGATCCGGAATGCGCACGACCGATGCGGCGGGGACGTCGTTGGCCTGCGCGCGCTTCACGAAATCGGCGGCCTCCATCTGTGCGTTCAGTTCCGACATGAGCGGCACCAACTGGGACGCGTTCTGGCCGCGCGCCATCATGGACGAGAAGCGAGGATCATCGGCCAGTTCGGGCCGACCGTACGTCGCGCACAATCCGCGGAACTCGTCGTCGCTCACCACCGAGACCGCGGCGAAACCGTCCTTCAAACGCGTGATGCCGTAGTTCTCTCCGATGGTCGGCGTGCGATTCGCGTCGTCGTCCAACAGCACGGCGTCCATGCCCGAATCTGGCCACATGAAGGCGACCGCGGCGTCGAGCATGGCCAGCACGACGTGTTGCCCTTCGGCGTTACCGGCGGCTCGCGCGAACAACGCGGCGGTGATCGCTTGCGCGGCGGTGAGCGAGGTGACCTTGTCGCAGATGAGCGTGCGGAACAGCGACGGTTCTCCGGTTCGGGGATCCGTCTGCACACCAGCCAGGCCGGACGCCGCTTGGATGACGTTGTCGTACACCCGGTGTCCGCTCGACGGGCCGTCGGGTCCGTAGCCACTGATGCTGCAGTACACGAGTCGCGGGTTCACGGCGCGCAGGTCGTCGTAACCGATTCCCAGTCGTTCGACCGCGCCGGGTCGGAAGTTCTGGATGACGACGTCGGCGGTGGCCGCGAGCTTCTTCAACAGATCGATGCCCTCGGGCTTCTTGAGATCGATCACGATCGATCGCTTGCCCCGGTTGTTGTTCAGGAAGATGCCGGTCATCCCGCCCTTGGACGAACCCAGATAGCGCATGAAGTCGCCGAGACCCGGCGATTCCACCTTGATGACGTCGGCACCCTGGTCGGCCAGCATCATCCCGGCGAGTGGACCGGAGATCATCACGGAGAGATCGAGAACCTTGATACCGGTCAAGGGACCGGGCGGAACGGAGGTGTCGTCAGTTGTCGGCATGCGCCATGTTGCCCGACGAACCCCGTCGCGAAATGCGTCGAGCGAGCAGGAGTCCGAGAAAACCGAACAGGATCGCCATGATCAGGTTCGACGCGAGCGCGTGGGAGAGGGGCCATTGGGTGCGATCCGACGCGGCCACCGTGGCGCCACCGAGGCCGCCCATCAGCGCGAAGCCCACGTTGTCGGCCAGATTGATCTGACTCCCGATGGTCCCCTCGGTTCCGCTGTCGGCGTACTCGAGGGCGGCGGCCGACGTCGGCACGAAGAGCAGTCCCATGCCGAGGCCGGCGATGCACCAGGTGAAAAAGGTGGTCAGCAACGACCAGTCCGCCGACAGCACGGGCAGGACGCCGGCCAAACCGACGATGAGCAGGAGGAATCCCCCGCGTGACGTGCGGGCCAGATCGCGTTCGGGGGAGTCGCGACGACCGCTGAGCGCCGATCCCACGCTCCACGCCAGGGCCGCACCGATGATCACGAAACCCTGCACGGTGGCCGATGCGCCGTGAATCCGATCGGCGGCCAACGGAATGAAGGAGTCGGCACCCAGAAAGGCGGCGGTGGCCAACGATCGACAGGCGAGGATCGCGGGCAAACCCGGCCGGGCGCGAAGGATTCCCGGTGGCATCAGTCGGCGAAACGACGTCATCGCGACGGTGATGCCGACCGCGGTGGACACCACGGCGACGGGTGCGTCGGGTGATTGAACGCCGGCGATGATCAGACCGACACCGAGGGCCAGCCCGAGCGCGAGCGGAACTCGGCTGGATCGGTCGCGAGCCGACGAGAGATGGGGGTCGATCGGCAACGAACCCATCGCGGACACGACGACGAGAGCGGTGATGATCGCCAATGGTGCGATGCCGATGAACACCCACCGCCAGTCGGCCTCGTTGGTGATCCAACCGGCGAGACCCGGGGCGACGAGGCTGGGCAGAACCCAGCCGGCCGACACCCACGCCAGGATGGTGGCGCGACCGTCGGCGGGCCAGACCCGTCCGATGAGGGCGAACGTGATCGGAGCCAAACCACCCGCTCCGGCACCCTGAACGATGCGACCCAACAACACGATCACCATGTCGTTGGCGATTCCGGCGACGACGAGACCGATCACGAACACCGTGATGCACACGATGAAGGGACGACGTGGGCCGTGGCGGTCGGCTTGCTCGCCGGACGCGACGAGACCGACGAGGTTGGCCAACATGTAGGCGGCCAGGGTCGCTCCGTACAGCGAGTCGCCGTCGAGTTCGTCGGAGATGGTGGGGAGCGCGGTGAGTACCGAGGTCACCTCGAAGGCGACCAGCGACGTGGACAACACCAAACCGACCGCCAAGGTTCGGCGGTGCACCGAGTCGGTGACGTGAGGGTCGGTCACCGGGGGCTGCCCGGGGCCACCAACGGCCACGGGGTGCTGCGTTCGACGTGCAGTGCGATGTCGAGGAGGAGTTGTTCGGTGAAGTGTCGCGACACCACTTGTAAGCCCACGGGGAGTCCGTCCACGTCTCCGGCCGGAATCGAGATGGCCGGGTTGCCGTAGAGGTTGGCGGGGAACGTGAGTCGCCCGTTGTTGCCGGCGCCACCGTGCACACCACCGAACTCCGACGGCAGCGGACCTTCGGCGTCGAAGGCCACGTCGGGATTGCTGGCGGTCAGCACGAAGTCCACGCCGCTGCTCGAATCCAGGATCGCGGCCATGCGTTCGTTCAGAGCACTGCGTCGCGATTCGATGCGGGCCCGAGCCTCCGCGCCGTAGCGACCGATGGTCGATTCCAGACCGAATCGCATCTCGGGGGTGAGGATGTCGGCGCACGCGGGCCAATGCTCGGCCAACGCGGCGTGGATCTCGATCATGCCGCTGATGCTCCAGGCCGCTCCCATGCTCGGCAACGAGGTGTCGAGGTCGACGCGCTTCCATCCGAAGTCGGCGATCAGCCCGTCGATGCGCGAGGAAAGGACGTCCCACATCGCGGGCGAGACGACCGCACCGCCCCAATCGGGAGCGACGGCGACGCGCTTTCCGCGCAACGTCTCGAGGAACGAACCGAGTCGGGGTTCCCACGGATCGGTGTCGGCGAGGCTGAGCGGGTCACGGCCGTCGCGTCCGGCGCACACGTCGAACCAGCGCGCGGTGTCGCGCACGCTGCGCGACACGCAACCGGCGTTCACCGTGAGATTGCCGAGTTGGGCGTGAGGTGCGCGTGGGATACGACCGAACGTGGCCTTCAAGCCGACGAGACCGGTGAAGCCCGCGGGGATCCGGATGGATCCACCGCCGTCGCCGGCCGTGGCCAGCGTGACCAATCCACCGGCGACCGCCGCGGCGCTACCGCCCGACGAACCACCCGGTGTGCGCCCCTGTCGCCAGGGGTTGTGCGTGGCGCCGTTCAGGACGGTGCGCGTCACGTTCACGCCACCGAACTCGCTCGCGGTCGTCAGACCGGCGAGCACGGCACCACCCGCCTGCAGACGTTGGACCATCACCGAGGTGTGGGTCGCCGTGCGATCGGCGAAGACCGCGCACGCCTCGGTGTCGGGCCAGCCCGTGACCTGATCGAGTTCCTTCACGCCGATGGGCAGACCTCCGAAAGGCAGGTTCACGTCGGCGCGTTCGGCGTCGGCGCGCGCGCGTTCGGGGTCGAGGAAGGAGAAGGCGTTGAGTTCGCTGGCGGCGATGGCCGCGAGCGATGCATCGAGTTCCTCCACGGGCGATCGCTCCCCGCGACGGAAAGCATCCACCAACGAACAGGCATCTCCCTTCCACGTGTCAGAAGAGGTCGGGGCGCCGTGGGTCACTGCCATGAACGGCGACGCTAGTGCCGATCCGGAGTCCCCATCTAGAGTCATGAAGGATGGACAGCCTCCAGTTCCTCGGTCTCGAACCCACGCACAATCCGTATCGATGGGTGTTGCCCGTGGTGCCGGGCATCTCGACGGGTGGCGGCTTCCTCTTCGGCGGTTGCGGGTTGGGGGCGGCCATCTCGGCGATGGAGCGCACGTCGGGTCGCCGCGCGGTGTGGGCCACGGGCCAGTATTTGTCCTATGCCAAGCCCGGCGAGGTGATGGACATCGACGTCACGTTGGCGGTGTCGGGCCACCAGATCAGCCAGGCCCGCGCGGTGTGTCACGTGGGTGACCGCGAGATTCTCACGGTGAACGCCGCTCTCGGTGACCGCGATCTCGACGAGACCGGGCAATGGGAATCGATGCCTCCGAACGTTCCGTCGCCCCTCGACTGCAAGGAACGACCGCACGTGCTCGACTGGTCCGGAACCATCAGCGGTCGCATGGACCAACGCATCGTGAAGGGTCGCGAAGAACTGTCCGAGCTCGACGGCACGCCGAGCGACGGGCAGGTGTTGATGTGGACCCGGATACCCGAGGTGATCGAGGGAGTCGACGCGTCGACGTTGGCGATCCTGGGCGACTTCGTCCCGATGGGCGTGGGCCAAGCTCTGGGCATTCGCGGTGGTGGCAACAGCCTCGACAACACGTTGCGTATCGGTCGCCTCGTACCCACCGAGTGGGTGTTGCTCGACATTCGCATCCACATGGTCCAGCGCGGCTTCGGGCACGGATTGGTGCACATGTTCGCCGAGGACGGCACCTTGATGGCCACGGCCAGTCAGAGTTGCATCGTGCGTTTCTGGCGCGACATGCCCGGTCCGGGCCCGGCCGGTAAACATCGCCCGGAATCCAAGTAATCCCGGCGCGTTCCCGCGCGGGATGCCCGAACAGTAAGAATGCGGACATGACGCAATCTTCCGGTTCCGGTCTTCCTCGTCGTGACGGCATGACGGTGCCCTTACCCGGTCACCTGCACACGCATCGCGAACGTTTGATGGAGTTGGCCGACATGGGTTACTCCGACATCTGGTCGGCCGAATCCGACGGGGCCGACGGTTTCACTCCGTTGGCAATGGCCGCGGCATGGGAGCCACGCCTGCGTTTGGGCACCGCGATCATTCCGGCGTACACCCGTTCACCCGCCTGCTTCGCCCAGAGCGTGGCGAGCCTGGCCGATGCGGCCCCGGGACGCTTCGCCATCGGCATCGGATCCAGCAGCAACGTCATCGTCGAGCGCTGGAACGGTATTCCCTTCGTGGAGCCGTACAAGAAGGTGCGCGACGTGGTGCGCTTCCTGAACGATGCGTTGTCGGGCGAGAAGGTGGCCAAGAAGTACGACACCTTCGAGGTGAACGGGTTCAAGTTGGGCGTGCGCCCGGAACACAAGCCCAAGATCCTGGTGGCGGCCTTGCGCGAGGGCATGTTGAGGCTCGCGGGTCGCGAGAGTGATGGCGCCATCATCAACTGGTTGTCACCCACCGACGTGTCCAAGGTGGCCGCGGTCGTTCACGGCGCCGCCGGCGGAGAGCAGCGCGAGATCGTGGCGCGGATCTTCGTGTGTCCGTCGGAGAACACCGACGTGGTTCGCGCCGCCGGTCGCTTCGCCATCGCGGCGTACCTGAACGTGCCGGTGTACGCGGACTTCCATCGATGGCTCGGTCGCGGCGAACTTCTGCAGGAGATGTGGGACCTGTGGAAGGCCGGTGACCGCAAGGCCGCGTTGGCCGCGATTCCCGACGAGGTGGTGGACGACATCTTGATCCATGGCTCGCCCGCGCATTGTCGCGCCAAGATCGACGAGTACTTCGCCAACGGTGTCACCACCAGCTCGTTGGCCATCTTGGGCCTGGATCCCGAACTGAACTACTGGGAGTCCGTGAAGGCGTTGTCACCGAGTGCCGGCTGACCCTGGCCTGACGTGTTCCGTCAGGCGGCCTGTGCGCGCCCGTCGTGTTGCGCGGCCGTCGCGCGACCGTTCTGGATGTCGGTCTGCGCCCGGCCGTTCTGGATGTCGGTCTGCGCCCGGCCGTTCTGGATGTCGGTCTGCGCCCGGCCGTTCGCCAGAATGCGACGCATCTCGGCGAGGTATTGGCGTCCGATGCGGCACGTTTCGTCGGAGAGGATGAAGCGGGGATCGATGCCGGCCCGAGGATCGGTGAAACCCTCGAGGGTCAGTTGTTCGGCGGGGTGATTCTCGGATGTTTCGTCGTGGGTGCTCATGTTCATGTCGGGGGTGTGCGGCTGGTTCGTGATCATGACCTCAGCCTGCCGAGGGGGTGTGGCACGAAGGGAATGAGCCGGTGTCCCCGCGAGGTGAGTGAGTAGTTTCGGAACGGTGGACACCCCCGAGACGCTGGCGACCCGTGACGGGTGGAGGCTTCTGCGACGGGTGCTCATGGAGCAACGGCGGGGCCTGATCGTCGGAGTGATCGTGGGCTTGTTGTGGGCGGTGGGCAAGGTGTCGGTGCCCCAAATCACGAAGCTCGGTATCGATCGGGGGAGCGAGGGCAACGGCAGCCTTCTCTTCTGGACCGGGCTGGTGGTGGCCGCGGCGGTGATCGCCGGCATCTTCACCGCGTTTCGTCGGTGGGTGGCCTTTCGGGAGAGTCGCTGGATCGAGACCCGACTGCGCGAGCAGATCTTCGACCACCTGTTGCGCCTGCACGTGGGTTACCACGATCGCACCCAGACCGGTCAGTTGATGAGTCGAGCCTCGTCGGACTTGCAGCAGTTGCAGGCCTTCGTGGTGATGATCCCCATCACGTTGTCCAACCTGGCCATGATCGTCGCCGTCGTCGTGCTGTTGTTCGTGTCGCAGCCGTATCTCGCGTTGTTCGCGCTGGCGCCCTTGCCGCTCGTCAACGTGTTGGCCAGTCGGTTCTCGCGTCGCATTCACCCGGCGGTGCTGGCGGTGCAACAGGAACAGGCGCAGTTGGCGACCGTCGTCGAGGAAAGTGTGTCCGGCGTGCGGGTGATCAAGGGCTTCGGCGCCGAGGGCGTGCAGTTCGCCAAGGTGAGCACCGAGGCCGACGACATCCAACGGGTGTCGCTGGAAGCGGCGCGAATTCGAAGCCGATTCCTCCCGGCCCTCGACGTTCTGCCGGCTCTCGGTTTGGTGGCGGTTCTCGGTATCGGCGGGCATCGGGTGATCGACGGAGCGATGACCGTGGGCGACCTGGTGAAGTTCAACGCGTACATCACGATGCTCATCTGGCCGCTACGAAACCTGGCCATGACCGTCGCGTTGGGCCAACGAGCGTCGGTCGCGCTCATGCGCGTGAACGAGGTGTTGAGCACCCCGTCGTTGGTCGTGGATCCCGAGTCGCCCACGCGCTTGCCGGCCGCCACGATCGACCGGCCCGTGGGCGAGGTGCGTTTCCGCGACGTGGTGTTCGCCTACGAGGGTTCCGATCCCGTGATCGACGGATTCGACCTGTCCATTCCCGCGGGTCACGCGGTGGCCCTGGTGGGAGCCACCGGTTCGGGCAAGTCGACCCTCGTGCGCCTGCTCACGCGATTCCACGACGTGAAGTCCGGTGCCATCGAGATCGACGGAGTCGACGTGCGGTCGATGTCGCTCACCGATCTGCGTTCGGCGGTGGGCATCGTCTTCGAGGACACCTTCCTCTTCCATGATCCCGTGCGCGACAACATCGCCTTCGCCCGTCCGGAAGCATCCGACGATGTGGTGCACGGAGCCGCACGACTCGCGGGGGCGCACGAATTCATCACCGCGTTGCCCGAGGGGTACGACACGATCCTGGGGGAGCGCGGGTATTCGTTGTCGGGAGGACAGCGTCAACGCATCGCCATCGCGCGAGCCATCGTGGCCGAACCGCGCGTGCTGGTGCTCGACGACGCCACATCGGCGGTGGACCCCAGCAAGGAGCACGAGATTCGCGAGGCGATGACCACGGTCATGCGGGGCCGCACCACCATCGTCATCGCCCACCGGCCCGGAACCATCGCTCTGGCCGACACCGTGGTGTTGCTCGACGGCGGTCGAGCGGTCGCTGTCGGGTCCCACGACGAATTGCTCGCCACCAATGATCGATACCGGCAGGTGTTGGCCGCGTGGGCGGTGCGCGACGAGGACGGCGACGATGACGCACCGACACCGAGCCCCGATTCGACGACCGCGGTCGTCGAGAGTCGCCGGGCGGTCAGTCGCTCGGCCGACGGGGAGGTGGTCTGAATGTGGGGCATGGCCGCCATCAGCGAGGAGGATCGCCTCGACCGCGTTCAGACGTTGCGCACGTTGCGCCGTTCCTACGACCTGGCGCGTCCGCAACGTCGAATCCTGCATTCCGCACTGACGTTGGTTCTCGTCAGCACCCTGGTCACGTTGGCGGGACCGTTGCTGTTGCGTTACGCCATCGATCACGGGATCAAGGACGGCAACGGGCGGGTGTTGAACTGGTTGATCGTCGTGTACCTGGGCATCACCGCGTTCGGGTACGGCGTGGGACGCCTGCAATATCTCGCCATCAACCGCGCGGGCGAGGGCTTTCTGCGCACCCTGCGCCTCACCGTGTTCGAACGACTGCAACGGCAATCGATGGCGTTCTTCGATCGCGAGAAGGCCGGCGTGTTGGTCTCGCGCATGACCAACGACATCGAGTCCATGGGCGAACTGATCCAGTTCGGGTTGTTGCAGTTCGTGTCGGCGTTCCTGTTGTTGGTGTTGGCTGTCATCGTGCTGTTCGTGATGTCGTGGCAATTGGCGCTGGTGGCGTTGGTCGTGTTGCCGTTGCTGGTTCTGGCGTCCGTGCGATTCCAGAAGCAGTCGAATCGTGCGTATTTGGACGTGCGCGAGAAGGTGGGCGACAACTTGTCGACGCTCCAGGAGGGAATCACCGGCGTTCGGGTCATTCAGGCGTACGGACAGCAGGACGCCCGTTCGCGCCGGTTCCACTCCACGAACCGGGCTCTTTTCGACTCGCACATGCACAGCGTGAAGGTGAGCACCTGGTACTTCGGCCTGGTCGAGTTCGCCGGCATCGCCGCGACCGGAGCGATCATCGGCATCGGCGGTTGGTTGGTGCATCGTGACGCGGTCAGCATCGGCACCATCACGGCGTTCATCCTGCTGCTCGCCAATCTCTTTGACCCGGTCCAACAATTGAGTCAGCTCTACAACACCGTGCAATCGTCCACCGCGGCGTTGCACAAGTTGTTCCTCATCGTCGACGCCAAGCCTGACGTCGACGAGGTGGAGCACCCCACGCCGTTGCCCGCGCGTGGCGCCATCGACGTCGTCGACGTGACGTTCTCCTACGAGACCGCGGACCGTCCGGCGTTGCGTGGCGTCTCCATCACGGTGGCCGACGGAGAGCGATTGGCGTTGGTGGGTCCGACGGGTGCCGGAAAGTCCACCTTGGCCAAGTTGATGGCCCGTCTTTACGACCCCAGCATGGTGGACGGCACGTGCGGCACGGTGAGCTTCGGCGGTGTCGATCTGCGGCAGTCATCGATGAGCGATCTGCGCCGTCGCATCGTGGTGGTGCCCCAAGAGGGCTTCTGCTTCGGCGGCACCATTCGAGAGAACGTTCGCATCGCGCGTCCGACCGCCACCGACGCCGAGGTCGAGCGAGCGCTGGCCTCCATCGGTGCCCTCGAGCGCTTCGCGGACTTCCCCGAGGGTCTGGACACCGAGGTTCGCGAGCGGGGGTCGCGGTTGTCGGCGGGCGAGCGTCAACTGGTGGCCTTGGCTCGCGCCGCGTTGGTGGATCCCGCGGTGTTGGTGCTCGACGAGGCCACGTCGAACCTCGATCCCGGCACGGAAGCGGTCGTCGAGCACGCCCTCGAGAGCCTGATGAACGGCCGCACCGTCATTGTGGTGGCGCATCGGTTGTCGACCGTGCGCCGAGCCGATCGCATCGCGGTCGTCGATCACGGTGAGTTGGTCGAACTCGGATCTCACGATCAGTTGGTGACTCTCGGCGGCCGCTACGCGGCGTTGGCCTCGGCGTGGGAGGCCAGTCAGCCCCACTGACGTTCGCGACGCTCAGGCGCGCGCGAAAGCCAGCACGAATTCGATGAGACCGTCGTCGCCGGTGGTGACGAAACCGTTGGACGGGTTGTCGATGTCGTAGTCGGCGAAGCGGATCTCGATACTTCCCAGCACTCCGATCACGCCGTTCTCCATGCGTGCGCTCACCTCGAAGGAGACCTCGCGCGTGACTCCGTGCAAGGTGAGTTCCCCCGTGGCGACGGCGGTGATCGTGGCACCGGGCGCGGGGATAGAGCCGAGTTCGATCGGTTGCGTCAATCGGAACGATGCCGTGGGGTGAATCGAGGTCTCCATGATCGGTCCGGCGAACTGAGAGTCGCGTCGGGTGCTGTCGCTCGTGATGGTGGCGACCTCGACCTCGAACGTGGTTTCCGTGATGGTGGTTCCTCGGATGACCAAGGTGCCGGTGACCGCGTCGGTGCGGCCGACGCCTTCGGTGTCGACGCCTCCGAGGACCTCCTTCACGCGGTATCCGACTTCGGAGCCGGTGGTCGCCGTCCACGATCCCGTGAGTTCGTCGTCGGCGGGAGTCGACGGCGTGGTCGGGGCGTCGGCAATGGTCGTGGAACTCGCCTCCTCGAGGCCGGTCGTGGTGACGTCGACGACGGCTGCGAGGTCATCGGAGTCGAAGCGATCCTCCGGGGGATCGATCACCTTGGTCCACAGCAGGATCCCGCCGTACACGAGACCGACACCCACGACGGCGAGAACGACGGCCCGAACGATCCACTTCTTCATGACCGACATTCAACACCCGTGAGTCGGGTCGATGGTCAGCGGGCGACGAAGTACTTGGCCTGCGGATGGTGGCAGATGATCGCCGAGGTGGTCTGTTCGGGCTGATACTGCCAGCCCGTCTCTTCGCTGACCTCGATGCCCAGGCGTCCGGCTTCCAAGAGGCGGGCCACCGTGGCGTTGTCCTCCAGATCGGGGCACGCGGGGTATCCCCACGAGTAGCGACCGCCGCGATACTGCTGGCGGAACAGGCCACCGATCGATGGACCGTCCTCGGCGACGAAGCCCCACTCCTCGCGGATGCGCTTGTGCCACAACTCGGCGAGGGCCTCGGCCATCTCCACGCCGAGACCGTGCACGATCATGTACTTCTGGTACTCGTTCGCCGCGAACAGTCGGGCCGCTTCCTCGCTGACGGCGTTCCCCATGGTGACGATGTGGAAAGCCGCGTAATCCGGACCCCGCTCGACCGATCGGAAGAAGTCGGCGATGCACATGAACGGCGATTCGCTCTGGCGTGGGTAGTGGAAGCGTTCGATCTCGGTGGTGCGCGAGGCGTCGCTCCACACCACGAGGTCGTCGCCGTCGGAGTTCACGCAGAAGTAGCCGTACACCACCTGCGGCACGAGGAATCCGGCGGCCTTGGCCTCGGCCAGTTCCACGCGCAGTCGGGCGCGCAGGCGGGTCTTGAAGTCCTCGTCGGTTTCGTCACCCTCGGGACGGAACTGCCACTGGTTGCGGAACAAGGCGGTCTCGTTCACGTACTGGACGATGTCGTCGAGGGGGATGCCCTTCACGATGCGGGTGCCGAGGAACGGCGGTTCGAACACGGTGTTGTCGGCGGCGACCTCGGGTGAACGCGCCGGGACCTCCACCGCTTCCTTGGTGGCACCGGAACGAGCCGGCAGCACGCGACCCGAGGGCACACGGCCGAAGTCGGGATCATCGGACCCGGAGCGCTTCATCTCCATCAACTTGTCGAGGGTGCTGAGACCCTCGAACGCGTCGCGACCGTAGAAGACCCGACCGTCGTACACCTCGCGCAGGTCCTTTTCCACGTAGGTGCGAGTGAGGGCGGCACCGCCGAGCAGCACCGGCACGTCGGCGAGACCCAGGTCGTTCATCTCCATCAGGTTCTCGCGCATGATGAGGGTGCTCTTCACGAGCAAACCGCTCATGCCGAGCGCGTCGGCACCCACTTCCTTGACCTTCTGCACCATCTCGGAGATGGGGATCTTGATACCCAGGTTGTGCACCTCGTAGCCGTTGTTGGTGCAGATGATGTCGACCAGGTTCTTGCCGATGTCGTGCACGTCGCCCTTGACGGTGGCCAACACCAACTTGCCCTTGGACGACGAGCCCGCGACCTTGTCCATGTGCGGCTCGAGGTGGGCCACGGCGGCCTTCATGGTCTCGGCGCTCTGCAGAACGAAGGGCAACTGCATCTGGCCCGAACCGAAGAGCTCGCCGACGACCTTCATGCCGTCGAGGAGGATGTCGTTGACGATGGTGAGCGGAGCGAGTCCACCGGCCATCGCCGCGTCGAGTTCGTCGGTCAGGCCCTCACGGTCGCCGTCGATGATGCGTTGCTTCAGCAACTGCTCGACGGTCCAACCCGAGCGGTCCTCGCGCACCGTGGCCACCGTGTTGACGTCGGCGAAGACCTCCAGCAACTTCTTCAGCGGGTCGTAGTCACCCGTGCGACGGTCGTAGATGAGGTCGAGACAGATCTGCTTGTGCTCTTCGGGCATGCGAGCGAGGGGCACGATCTTGCCGGCGTGCACGATCGCGGAATCGAGCCCCGCCGACACGCACTCGTGCAGGAAAACGCTGTTCAGCGCGTGGCGGGCGGAGGGCTTCAGACCGAAGCTGACGTTGGACACTCCGAGCGTGGTGAAACAACCGGGGATCTCGGCTTTGATGCGCCGAATCGCGTCGATGGTGTGTTTGGCGTCGAGGCGCAGATCGTCGTCGCCGGTCGACAACGGGAACGTGAGGGCATCGAAGATGAGATCGCTGGCGGTCAGTCCGTACCGATCGACCGCGATGCGGTGCAGACGATGGGCGATCTCCAGTTTCCATTCGACGTCGCGCGCTTGGCCCTTCTCGTCGATCAACAAGCACACCACCGCGCAGCCGTACTCGCGAGCGAGCGAGAACACGCGGTCGAGACGACTGCCCGGTTCCTCGCCGTCCTCGAGGTTGGCCGAGTTCAAGATGGCCCGTCCGCCGATGTGCATGAGGCCGGCCTCCATCACCTGGGGCTCGGTGGAGTCGAGCACGAGGGGAACACTGGCGGGTGCCGAAGCGCGAGGCGATCTCGTCCATGTCGACCACGCCGTCACGACCCACGTAGTCGACGCACACGTCGAGAACGTGCGCGCCCTCGCGGATCTGCTCGGTGGCCATCTTGGTGCAGTTGTCCCAGTCGCCGGCGATCATGGCGTCACGGAAGGCTTTCGAACCGTTGGTGTTCGTGCGCTCGCCGATGATGAGGAACGAGTTGTCCTGCTTCACGGGCACCGACGAGTAGATGGACGACACGCTCGGCTCGATCAGGGCCGAGCGGCGCGGCGCCGCGAGCCCGCGCACCGCATCGACGACGGCCTTCAGGTGTGCGGGAGTGGTGCCACAACAGCCACCCACCACGCCGATGCCGAGATCGGTGACGTGATGGCGATGGAATTCGGCCAGTTTCTCGGGGGTGAGGTCGTAGTGCGTGCGTCCGTCGACGACGCTCGGAAGCCCGGCGTTCGGCAACACGCTGATGGGCATGGTCGCGTACTGACTCAGATAGCGCAGGTGTTCCTGCATCTCGGCCGGTCCGGTGGCGCAGTTGATTCCGAACACGTCGGGTCGCATCGCGCCGATCGCGGTGAGCGCGGCTCCGATCTCTGATCCGACGAGCATGCGTCCGGTGGTCTCCATGGTGACCTGCACCTGGATGGGCACCTCGCGACCCTCGGCGACCATGGCGCGGCGACAGGCGATCATCGCGGCCTTGATCTGCAACAGGTCCATGCAGGTCTCGATGAGGAAGAGGTCGACGCCGCCGACCAACAAGCCACGAGCCTGTTCGACGTATGCGTCGCGTAGTTCGGCGAAACGAATGTGACCGAGACTCGGCAACTTGGTGCCGGGTCCGATGGATCCGGCGACGTAACGTGAGCGTCCGTCGGACTCGTAGTCGTTCGCCGTCTCGCGGGCCAGACGAGCGGCGGACACGTTCAATTCGTACGCCTGATCGGGGATGTCGTACTCGGTGAGCACCGTGGAGAAGCTTCCGAAGCTGGCGGTCTCCAACGCGTCGACGCCGACGTCGAGGCGAGCACGCCGCTCGTGCGCGCGACGGAGGATGAGACGCCCGCGCGCGCGTCGACGACGAACAAAGTTGCGCTCGGGTGCGCGTTCATCGTCGCCGTCGTCGCCGAACTCGCCATCCGACGCTTGATCTGGACGAACGCGAATGTCCACCATCGCGCGCAACGCGTTTAACCCATCTCAGCGCGCCGCGCGCGTCGCGAGGTGCCGCCGCATCATCCTTAAGGGAAAATTGATCCAGTCAAAAAACACATCGACGCAATCGATCGCACATATCTTCGCGAGCACTGCGCCGAATC
>JAURHL010000220.1 GCA_030833305.1 Acidimicrobiales bacterium
AACCTGCGCAAGAACCCGCGACACCCCTTCGTCGCGGTGTTGGGCGGTTCCAAGATCTCCGACAAGTTGGGGGTCGTGGAGGCACTTCTCGAGACCGTGGATGCACTCGTGATCGGTGGGGCGATGTGCTTCACGTTCCTCGCGGCCCAGGGTTGTCCCATCGGAGATTCCTTGTTCGAGCCCGACCAGGTGGAGACGTGCCGACGGCTCCTGGCGCAGGGCAAGGAGATCCACCTACCCGAAGACATCGTCGGACTCGATGCCGACGGTAATTACGCCACGTACGGGCGACGCCTGCCGCCCGGAGCCAAGGGATTCGACATCGGTCCCGGATCAGCGGCGGCGTTCAGCGACATCATCATGGAAGCGCGAACCGTGTTCTGGAACGGTCCCATGGGAATGTTCGAGGACGAGCGATTCGCCAAGGGCACGCGCACCGTCGCGCAGGCGATGGCGGACACGAAGGCGTTCACCGTGGTGGGTGGGGGCGATTCGGCGGCGGCGCTGGCCCAGTTCGGTTTGGACGACGAGGTCGACCACGTGTCCACCGGTGGCGGAGCGTCGCTGGAGTTGTTGGAGCTCGGTGACCTGCCGGGCCTGAGAGCGTTGAGAGAGGCCCCCAATGCCCGCGTCTAGCCGTCGTCCACTGATCAGTGGCAACTGGAAGATGAACCTGAATCACTACGACGCCATCCAGTTGGTTCAGAAGTTGAGCTACCTCGTCACCAAGGACGATGTCGAGCGAGTCGATGTGTCCGTGCATCCCCCTTTCACCGACATCCGCACGGTGCAAACGGCGCTGGAGAGCGACCGGATCCCGTTCTTCCTCGGCGCCCAGAACTGTCATTCCGACGATGCCGGAGCCTTCACCGGCGAGGTTTCGCCGGCGTTCCTGTCGAAACTGAACGTCCGCTACGTGATCGTCGGGCACAGTGAGCGTCGTCAGATTTTCGGCGAGACCGACGAGTTCGTCGCGGCCAAGGTGTCGGCCGTGCTGAAGCACAAGATGCACCCGATCGTGTGCGTGGGGGAGACCCGCGAACAACGCGAGTCGGGTTCGACCCTCGACGTCGTCGCCGGACAAGTTCTGGGATCTCTGGCGGGCCGCGAGTCCACGCAATTCCTGGATCTGGTGGTGGCGTACGAACCCATCTGGGCCATCGGCACCGGCCTGACCGCGACGGCCACCGACGCTCAAGAAGTGTGTGCACACATCCGCACCACCATCCTCGGTAAGTGGGGTGCCGACGCGGCCAATTCCGTCCGCATCCAGTACGGCGGCTCTGTGAAGGCCGGCAACGTGGCCGAACTGATGGCCCAAGCCGACATCGACGGCGCGTTGGTGGGCGGAGCGAGTCTCGACGCCGACGAGTTCGCTCGCATCGTGCAGTTTCCGAGCGCTTGAGGTTCGTGTCCGAGCCCACGTGGGACGGACCTATGATGTGACCGATGTCCGACGAGGCCGGGGTGATGGAGACAGCGCAGAGCGTGTCGGGTGTCGAGATGGCTGTGGGTCTGTCGCCGTTCCAGATGGGGTTGTCCCGAATCCGTCGCAATCGTGGCGCGATCATCGCTTTCTGGATCGTCGTTTTCTACGTGTTCGTCGCGGCCTTCGCCCCGGTTCTGGTGAAGTTGCTCAACATCGACCCGTATTCGCTCGACCGAGAGGCCATCAACGATTTCGGCTTGCCGGCCGGCCCCCTCGGCGGTGTGTCGTGGGACCATCCGTTCGGGGTCGAACCGGGCACAGGACGCGACATCCTCGGGCGACTCATGTACGGGGCGCGAATTTCGTTGCTCGTCGGAACCATTGGGACCATCTTGACCACCACGGTGGGAGTCACACTCGGAATCGTCGCCGGGCTGCGGCGGGGTTTCATCGACTCGCTGATCAGCCGCCTCGGAGACGTCACCTTGGCCTTTCCCTCTCTGCTCTTGATCATCGCGTTGGCGAACCCGATGACCCAGCGACTGGAGTCGTGGGGGATACCCGCGGGCAACACCGCTCGGATCACGTACATACTCACGGTGCTCACGTTCTTCGGGTGGGTGTACATGGCTCGATTGGTCCGTGGCCAGGTGCTCTCGCTTCGCGAGCGGGAATTCGTCGAGGCCGCCCGCTCCTTCGGGGCCGGCACGGGTCATTTGGTCTTCAAGCAGCTCCTGCCCAACTTGTGGCCACAAATCATCGTTTTCGTCTCCTTGAGTCTCCCGGGGTACGTGGCGTTGGAGGCCACCTTGTCGTTCCTCGGTGTCGGACTGTTGGCCCCGGCGGCCTCGTGGGGCATCATGCTCGGGGACTCGGTCCGGTATTACCGAGCCGATCCGACCTATCTGTTCATTCCCGGTCTCACCCTGATGGCCTTGGTTCTGGCGTTCAACATGCTCGGGGACGGATTGCGGGACGCGTTCGACCCCCGGAGCGACCGGCAACAGTTGTGAACCCCCGTGGACGCTCGGTCATCGGGTCGTTTCGGTGGTTGTACACTACAAATCACTAGCGTCCGGCAAGTCGTCGGCGAAAGGGGAGGGAAAATGAAGAAGCGAAGCAAAGTTCTCGCGGTCGCGGCCCTGTTGGGTCTCGTCGCGGGCGCCTGCGGTGGGGACTCTGGTGGTGCCCAAAGCGGCGAGGAATCCGGTGGTCGTTCGGCCACCATGGACGGCGTGAAGGACGGCGGCACGTTGTACGTGCTGACGTACCAAGAAGGCGCGTCGACACTCGACCCGCAGCGCGTGTACACCGGAGCCGAGTTGGGTGCGTGGGGCTCCACGTTCACCCGTACGTTGACCTCGTACAAGCCGGTCGCGGGCTCGGACGGCACCACGTTGGTCGCCGACATGGCCACCGATCTCGGCACCGCGTCCGATGATCTCAAGACGTGGTCGTTCACGATGCGTGACGGCATCCTCTGGGAGGACGGCACAGAAGTGACGTGCGCCGACATCGCGTACGGCGTGTCGCGTACCTTCGCCGCCGAAGTGACCGCCGGTGAGGGTCCGATGTACGCCTTGAGCTATCTCGACATCCCGGAAGGTGACTCGGACTTCGCTAGCGCGTACCCCGGTCCGTGGCTCGCCGACGCCGATCAGCAGGCGCTCTTCGACGAGGCCGTGTCCTGCGACGGCAAGACGATCACCTTCAAGTTGAAGGTGCCCGTGGCCGACTTCAATTACACCGTCGGTTTGTTGGCTTTCGCCCCGGTGCCCAAGGCCCAGGACACCGCCGACCAGTACGGCTCG
>JAURHL010000221.1 GCA_030833305.1 Acidimicrobiales bacterium
GACGGTGAACGAGTCGACGTCGTTCTTCCTCGTCAGAGCGCGTTCATGCGACGAGCCAGTTTCGAGGGCCAGCGGGCCGAGGCCCACACCATCGCGGCCAACATCGACGTGGTGTTCTTGCTGCACGCCTTGGTGTCACCGCCGAACCAACGTCGCCTGGAGCGCGAATTGGTGCTGGCCTTCGACAGTGGTGCCCAACCGGTTCTGGTGCTCACCAAATTGGACCTGATGGATGATTCCGACGAGACCGCGCGACGGGTGGCCACACTCGAAGCGGTCGCCCCCGGCGTTCCGGTGCACGTGGTGAGCGGTGTCCGTGGTGACGGTCTGGACGACCTTCGTCGATACGCGCGGGGCTATCGATCGGTGGCGCTCTTGGGAGCCAGTGGAGTGGGCAAGAGCACGATCGTCAATGCCCTCGTCGGTGGTCAGGTGCAGAGCACAGGCGTGGTTCGCGAAGGTGATCAACGCGGACGACACACCACCACGGCGGTGCAACTGGTCGCCCTTCCGTCGGATCCCGTTGGCGCCGAGGGATGGCTGATCGACACGCCCGGTGTGCGCGCCGTCAGTCTGTGGTCGAGTGGAACCGGTATCGAGCGGGCCTTCGCCGACGTCTTCGCCATCTCCGATGCGTGTCGTTTCCGGGATTGCAAACACGAGGAAGAACCCGACTGTGCGGTCAGCGCCGCGGTGCGCGAGGGGTCGCTCGACCCCCGACGGCTCGACAGCATGAAGCGATTGGTCGCCGAAGAGGCCGCTCTGGAGGAAGAGCAGAAGGCGCGGCTGAAGGTCGAGGACCGCCGGGGTTTTCGCAAGCGCAAGCCCTGACGGTTCAGAGTTCGCCGGCGTCGAGGCGACGCAACACCGTAACCGCGTGCTCGCGCACGGCGTCGATGTCAACCAATTTCTGCGCGGCGCGCACCTGTTGGGCGACGCGCGGATTGCGCACGAATCGATCCTGGTGGCGCATCATGAAATCCCAGTAGAGGGTGGTGAACGGACAGGCGTCGTCGCCGGTGCGTTTCGCCCGGTCGTAGCGACACCCCTTGCAGTAGTCGCTCATCTTGTGGATGTACGCGCCACCCGACGCGTAGGGCTTGGTGGCCATGATGCCACCGTCGGCGTATTGCGACATGCCGATCACGTTGGGGACCATCACCCACTCGGCACCGTCGACGAAGTTGGCCCACATCCAGTCGGTGAGCAACTTCGGATCGATGCCAGCGGTCAGGGACAGATTGCCGATCAGCATCAGCCGTTGGATGTGGTGCGCCCAGCCGTGCTCGCGAATCTCGCCCATCACGGTGCTCATGCAACGCATCGACGTCGTCCCATCCGTGAACAACGGTGGCAGGGCGCGGGTGGCGTTCAGAGCGTTCATGTCGGCGTAGTCCGGCATCGAATCCCAGTAGAGACCCCAGACGTACTCGCGCCATCCGATGACCTGACGGATGAATCCCTCGGCCGACGCGACGGGAACCCGCCCCTCGTCGAACGCCTGCTGCACCGCGTCGCACACTTCGGCGGGCGTGAGCAGACCGATGTTCAGGTACGGCGACAACATCGAGTGCGCCAGATGCCAACTCTGGGTGGTCATGGCATCCTCGTGCGGACCGAACCCGGGCAACAAGACGTCGATGAAGTGCCGTAGTCGACGCAGCGCACCTTCGCGAGTGGTGGCCCACAAGCCGATCGGATCGTCGCCGACACAGTGGGGACGTAGTTCGGCGATCACCTCGTGGTCGAGGTCGTCGAGATCGTCCACCAGTGGAGCCGGCCAGCGGCCCGCGGCATCTTTTGGGGGTGGCTCGCGATTCTCCGCGTCGTGATTCCACAACCCGCTCACCGGTTGGTCTCCGTCCATGAGATAGCCCAGACGGCGACGCTGCCAACGATAGAAGTCCTCCATCTTGAAGGTCTTGCGCCCGGTCAACCAGTCGGTCTTCCACGCACCGAAGTCGTCGTAGTGGCAGAGGAACTGGTTGCCGCGCACGACGACACAGTCGTTGGCGCGCACCATGTTCAGAGCCGACCAACTGGCGGGCTCCATCACTTCCACCGCCACGGGCGCGAACTCGGCGCGGTGTTCACGAAGCCCGACCGCCAGTGATGCGGTCCGCCGATAGTCCACGTGCCAACCGTCGGCTCGCAGTTGTTCGGCGAAACGGCGCATCGCGCAGATCACCAGATGCGCGCGTTGGATGTGCCAGGACTTCGACATCACCTTGGCGCGACTCTCGACCATCAGCACCCGGTGGGTGGCGGGAGACGCCGTGGCCAGGGCGGAGAAGCTGACGTTCAGTTGGTCGCCGAGAACCCACACGGTTCGTTCGGGGGAGACTCGACCGTCGGGCATGGGGTCAGTGTGGTGCACGGGTCACGGGGATGTGATGTCGTGCACCGACGACCCGACGGGAATGGCGGCTCCCACGCCCGATCGCCGGAGTCGATCGACGATGGCCGGGTTCGTGCACACGATGCCCAGCATTCCGCCGGACACGCGTTGGCGGGCGGCGGCTCCGAGAAGAATTCCGATGGCGGTGTCGTCGAGGACCGTGATCTCGTCGAGGTCGAGAACGATCAGCCCCGTCGGGCGAACGTGGCGCGTGAGGGCATCGGTCAGTTGCGGCACGGACGACATGTCGAGTGCACCATCGAACACCAACACCATGTGGCCACCGATCTCCTGAGTGCTCACGCGCAGACTCACGATCTCAACCTAGTGGTGGCTCGAGCAACAAGGTGAGCTCCGATTCGACCGTGACGTCGGGGAAGAAGCGCCCGATCACGGGCACGTCGGTGGCGACCGTGCGTCGAACCCGCACCGTGACGAACCCCTCCTCCTCTTCGACCATCACGGTCGTGTGGCCACCCGGGAAGTCATCGACCTGTCGTCGCGCCGCGGTGGCCGGCGACGGGGCGACACTGGCGGCTCGTGCCGCGTTCCAGGTGATGCTCTCGACTCGGGCCCGTTCGGTGAGAACGATGGCCACCTGCACCACGGCCAGGACGAGCAACACCACCAGGGGGAGAGTGAGCACGAACTCGAGCGCGGCTTGGCCCCGATCGCGAGCGACGAGCTCAGGGCAGTTTCGACGTGATGCCATCGATGACACCGTCGAAGAGCGAGCCGATCTTTCCGGCTCCCCCTCCGCCGGTGGCCCACGCGATGACCAGCAAGGCGATCAAGCCGGCGGCCAGCATCACGAGTGCGTACTCGGAGGTGGCTTGCCC
>JAURHL010000222.1 GCA_030833305.1 Acidimicrobiales bacterium
GGACCCTCGGGAGTCGGATAGGTGGCATCGTCGTTGGTGCCCACCAAGCGCGCTCCGGAACGGACCGCCCCCGACGCGCGTCGCATGATCTCGTAGTCGAAGTCGCGATGGAACCCCACCAGCACCGTGTCCACGCGCGCGCCACGATCCACGTCGCCGTGCGACACCACCTCGGCCCCCACCGTCGCCACCGCCTCGTGAATGCCGGGGCCGCCACAGATCAGCACGCGTTCGCCGTGTGCCAGCACGTGCGCCCCCGACATGGCCGAGGTCACCACGTCGCCCCGGGCGTCGATACCCACGCCGGCCAGCGCCTCTTCTTGCGCAGCCACGGTGGCCGACGAATTGTTGGTCACGAACAGCACCCGGTGACCGGCGGCGCGTAGACGGGCCACCGCCTCGCTCGATCCGGGAATGGGACGGTGCGCCAGCCACACCACTCCGTCGAGGTCGCACAGGATCACAGGCTTCATCGGGTAGTGATTCTGCCACTCGAGGTGACAACCTAGAGGGGTGCCCCGTTTCGAACCATTCACCGCGCTGCGCTACACCACGACCGACCTGAACGCCGTGGCGGCACCGCCCTACGACGTGCTCTCGGAGTCCGACCGTGAGGAACTGGCGAACCGGCACCCGAACAACATCGTGCGCGTCGACGTGCCCCGCGAAGCCGACGGCCCCGGCCGTTACGACGCCGCCAACGACGTGTTGCGTGGCTGGGTGGCCGACGGCGTGCTGGTGCGCGACCCCCGTCCGTCGTTCTCGATCTACCGCATGTCGTTCCGCGACGAGTCCGGACGTCCCCGCACCACCGTCGGGGTCATCGGGGCCCTCGAGGTGGTGGACGAGGGAGCCGGCGGCGTGCTGCCCCACGAGCGCACCACGCCCAAGGCCAAGACGGACCGCCTCGATCTGACGCGCGCGACCCTCACCAACCTGTCGCCGGTGTGGGGCCTCTCGCTGGCTCGTGGTCTCACCGACCTGCTCACCGAGCCCGGCGAGGTGGTGGGCGTGGTCGAGGCCGAAGGTGTGGTGCACACCGTCGAACGCGTCGACGATCCGGCGCGCGTGGCCGCCATCGCGGCGGCCGTGGGTGGGGCCGACGTGGTGATCGCCGACGGCCACCATCGCTACGCCATCAGCCGTACCTTCCGCGACGAGCAACGCGCCGCCGACACCGGCACGAAGGGCTCGGCCGAGTTGACCATGACCTACATCGGCGAGCTCATCGAGGAGCAGTTGAGCGTGGACGCGATCCACCGGCTCTACACCGGCATCGACGCCGACGCGTTGCTGACCGCTCTCGGCGACTTCTTCGAACTGGCGCCGGTCGGCACGGTGGAGGCCTCCATCACCCACGAGATGCGCGACCGTGGTGCGCTGGTGTTCGTGCACGCCGACGGCACCGGCACGTACCTCACCCCCAAGGCCGACAGGTTCGCCGGAGTCCGCGACCTCGACGGTGCGCGACTGGAGCACGCTCTGGCCGACGTGGCCCACGAGGTGACCTACCAGCACGGCGTCGGACTGGTGCGCGACATCGTGTCGTCGGGAGGTGCCGCGGCCGGGGTGCTGATTCGTCCGGTGACCGTGCGCGAGATTCAGCGCACCGCCGACGAGGGACTGCTGATGCCGCCGAAGTCGACGTTCTTCACACCCAAGCTTCGCACCGGCCCGGTGATCCGCCCGCTCGATTGAGCGTTCGGTTCAGGTGCGCGACGCCGCGAAAATGCCGGCGATGGCCCCGTCGAGCGTGGCGTTGAACTCGGCCTCGCTCTGCTGGGCCGACAGACCCTCGGTGAGCGCGCGCGAGAAGCTGGCGATGACGCCCGTGTTGCGCGACAGTCGCGCGTTGGACTCCTCGCGGCTGTAGCCACCCGACAACGCCACCACCCGCAACACGCTGGGGTGCTTCACCAACTCGGTGTAGAAGTTGTCGGTCTCGGGCAGCGTCAGTTTCAACATGACCGGCTGGTCCGACGGCTGACGGTTCAGTTCGTCGAGAAGGGCCGCCTTCAACAGCGCTTCGGCCTCGGCCTTGTTCGGACTGTGGATGTCGACCTCGGGTTCGATGATGGGCACCAAGCCGGCGGCCAGAATCTGACGACCCACCTCGAACTGCTGCTTCACCACGGCGGTGATGCCGGCCGGGTTCGCTTCCTTGATGACCGAGCGCATCTTGGTTCCGAAGATGCCCTTGGCGCGACCCTTAGCCAGCAGTGCGTCGAGGTCGGGCATGGGCTTCATCACCTGCACGCCGTCCTTCTCGTCGGCCAGACCCTTGTCGACTTTCAGGATGGGCACGATGCGCTTGGTGTTCCACAGATAGATGGCACTGCCGACACCCTCGATGTCGCGGTCCATGGTGCCCTCGAACAGGATGGCCGCCAGCACGCGGTCACCGTCGAACGCCGGGCTGGTGATCATGCGGGTGCGCATTTGGTGGATCAGATCGAACATCTGCTCGTCACCGGAGTAACTGGACTCCTCGATGCCGTAGAGGCGCAGGGCCTTGGGGGTGCTGCCACCGCTCTGGTCGAGGGCGGCGATGAAGCCCTCGTCGTTGCGCATGCGGTCGAGCTGGTCCTTGTTCATGGGGTGTTCGCATTCGGGTCGGGGCGGGGGCCGGAACGAGACGTGAGAACCTTAGTTCTCCGACTCCAGCCGAGCCCGCACCACGTCCGTCATGTGACGTGGGACGTGCCCAGTACGTGCGCCACTTCGTCGAGCAGTTTGTCCACCCGGGCCGCCTGTGACCCCCGCACCACCCGGGCCGCCACCACCTCGGTGCGACTGGCCGTTCCCCCACCACTGCGGAAGAAACGTCGCACCACCGACCCGACCACCACGACCTCGGTGCCCGCGTCCCACGCGGTGTGGTCGTCCTTGCCGAAGGGTTCGTGAACGATGACTGGCACGCTGCGAGCGACACCTGTGTCGTCGCGCGAGGTCACCTCGATCTGCACGATGTCGGATCCGTTGGGCAGGGTGCGTCGAACCGGCACGCTGCTGAGGGCGCCCCGCACGAGCACCAGATTGTTCGCATCCAACTTCTTCATGTCGTCCTTTCGTGACGACACGGGTGTACCGGGCCGCCATCGAAGCGGAGACGGTCAGAGCGACTTGATGCGATCGCTGACGTCGGCGAAGTCCGGATCGTGCAACGCCACGCGCTTGAAGAACTCGCGGGCCTTTTGCACGTTGCC